>NZ_CAAKGZ010000030.1:0-98223 GCF_901007645.1 Pseudomonas sp. FG-3G | reverse complement strand
CTTCCAGGTAATCTCTTCTTCCCCATCGGCGCTGATGCGAATCCAGCGATCGGCCGACTCTTCACCTTCTTCCTCCACCCACGACCCAGGTGCGCAGCGCACTTCGACGTTCAGCGCGGCAAAGGCTGCACGGGCGCAGGCGATGTCGTCTTCCCACGGGGTCTGGTCGCTTTCCAGGTACAGGCTGTTCCATTTGCCCACAGCCTTGGGTAGCCAGGTCACCGGGATATCGCCGGCCTTGCACTTGTAGGTCTGGCCTTTCTGGACCCAGTCGCTGCACGGGCCCAGGGCCTGGCCGAGCCACGCGGCAATGGCCTTGTGATCGACGTCGGCGTCTTTGAGGTAAATCTCGATATCGGGTTGGCGCATGGATGTCCTCACTGCGGTCTTGAAAAATCCATTCGCGGATTTAACTGGCCTCTGGCGGTTGCCCGAGGCCGGGAATTAAAAGTTATTGAAGAACGAAATAATCGTAGCGCATCGACACGGTGACCTCGAACGGCTCGGCCTGCTCGATCACGCTGGCGCGGCGTTCGGCGCTGGCGCGCCAGCCGTGAGGCGTCATCGCCAACAGGTTGGCGCGGTCCTGGCTACTTGCGAGTGTGAGCTTGAACTCGAGGGTTTCGCTGTGATCGAGCACCATGCCCGACGGCACCAGGGCCAGGTGTTTGTCATCCGTGTACTGGCGCACTTCGTCGTACAGTCGCTCGCGCAATTCCATCAGGTGGCCGCTGGTCGGGCCGACCTTCATCAGGCCGCCACCGGGGCTGAGCAGGCGTTTGGCCTCCTGCCAGTCCAGCGGACTGAACACGCTGGCCAGAAACTGGCAGCAGCCGTCCGCCAGCGGTACGCGGGCCATGCTGGCGATCAACCAGGTCAGCCGTGGATCGCGTTTGCAGGCGCGTTTGACCGCCTCGCGGGAAATGTCCAGGGCGTAGCCATCGGCATCCGGCAAGGCGTCGGCGATCTGCGCGGTGTAGTAACCCTCGCCACAGCCGATGTCCAGCCAGCGACCGGGCGCGCGCTCGGCGGCCAGTTCGGCCAGGCGCCGGGCGACAGGGGCGTAATGCCCGGCGTTGAGGAAGTCGCGGCGGGCTTCGACCATCGCCTGGTTGTCGCCGGGATCGCGGCTGTTCTTGTGCTGCACCGGCAGCAGGTTCAGGTAACCCTGCCGCGCGCGGTCGAAGCGATGGCCGGCCGGGCACACCACGCCGTTGTCCACCGCGTTCAGCGGTTCACTGCAGATCGGGCAGGCGAGCATCAGGCGAGCAACTTGATCAGCGTCTTGTAGTAGATCTCGGTCAGTACGTCGAGATCGGCCGCCAGCACGCGCTCGTTGACCTGGTGGATGGTCGCGTTGACCGGCCCCAGTTCCACCACTTGGGTGCCCATGGTGGCGATGAAGCGGCCATCGGAGGTGCCACCGCTGGTGGAGGCTTTTGTCTCGCGACCGGTGACATCCTTGATGCTCGAAGACACGGCATCCAGCAACGCGCCTGGTTCGGTGAGGAATGGCAGGCCCGACAACGCCCAATCGATGTGCCAGTCCAGTTGATGCTTGTCGAGGATATCGGCGACGCGTTTTTGTAAGCCTTCGACGGTGGACTCGGTAGAGAAGCGGAAGTTGAACACCGCCACCAAGTCGCCAGGGATCACGTTGGTCGCGCCAGTGCCGGCGTTGAGGTTGGAAATCTGGAAACTGGTGGGCGGGAAGAAGTCGTTGCCGTGGTCCCAATGCTCGGCGGCCAACTCTGCCAGGGCCGGCGCGGCCAGATGGATGGGGTTCTTCGCCAGGTGCGGATAGGCCACGTGGCCTTGCTTGCCGCGCACCGTCAGTTTGGCGCCGAGGGAGCCGCGGCGGCCGTTCTTGACCACGTCACCCACCAGGGTGGTGCTCGACGGCTCGCCAACGATGCACCAGTCCAGGCGTTCCTGGCGGGCCTTGAGGCGCTCGACCACGGCCTTGGTGCCGTGGTGGGCCGGGCCTTCTTCGTCGCTGGTGATCAGAAAGGTGATCGAGCCCTTGTGGTCCGGGTAGTCGGCGACAAACCGTTCCGCTGCCACCACCATCGCCGCCAGGCTGCCTTTCATGTCCGCCGCGCCACGGCCACAGAGCATGCCGTGTTCATCGATGACCGCATCGAACGGGTCGAGCTGCCAGGCTTGCACCGGACCGGTCGGCACCACGTCGGTGTGCCCGGCGAAACACAGCACCGGGCCGTCATGCTTGCCATGGCTGGCCCAGAAGTTATCCACATCCTCGATGCGCATCGGTTCGAGCGTAAAGCCCGCGCTGCCCAGGCGCTGCATCATCAGTTTCTGGCAATCGGCATCCACCGGCGTCACGGACGGACGGCGGATCAGGTCGCAGGCGAGTTGCAGGGTCGGCGAGAGGTCGGCGTGGGCCGTCATGGAAAACTCCGAAAGCTGGAAAGGAGATCACAGTCCATGTGGGAGCGGGCTTGCTCGCGAAGCTTTTAGCGTCAGTGATGACGCCTTCGCGAGCAAGCCCGCTCCCACAGGTCCTGAGTTCGACCGTTGGATTGTATTCGGTCGAGGCTTACAAAATGGCGGTTATCTTATAGCAAAACGACCCCGGTGGGCCCCTGGTGCTGGTCAGTTGGACCACGAAACCTGTGGGAGCGAGCTTGCTCGCGATGGCGTCGGATCAGCCGCATCAATATTGACTGACACACCGCTATCGCGAGCAAGCTCGCTCCCACAAGGGAAATTGGTCGGATTCATTTCGCGACCGGCTCGAATTGCCGCAGCAAAGCCCTATAATGCGCGCCGGTTTTTGGGGTAATGGTCATGAGTACAGAAGATCCACGGTTTGCCGGTATCGCCCGTTTGTATGGCATCGAAGGCCTGGAGCGCCTGCGGGCGGCCCATGTGGCGATTGTCGGGGTGGGCGGCGTTGGTTCCTGGGCGGCGGAAGCCATCGCCCGTTGCGGCGTGGGCGAGATTTCGCTGTTCGACCTGGATGATGTCTGCGTCAGCAATGCCAACCGCCAACTGCACGCCCTGGACAGCACCGTCGGCAAACCCAAGGTCGAGGTGATGGCCGAGCGCCTGCGCGGCATCAACCCCGACTGCACGGTGCATGCCGTGGCGGATTTCGTCACCCGCGACACCATGGCCGAGTACATCACGCCGAACATCGATTGCGTGATCGACTGCATCGACAGCGTCAACGCCAAGGCGGCGCTGATCGCCTGGTGCAAACGCCGCAAGATCCAGATCATCACCACCGGCGGCGCGGGCGGGCAGATCGACCCGACGTTGATCCAGGTGTGCGACCTGAACCGCACGTTCAATGATCCGCTGGCCTCGAAAGTGCGTTCTACCTTGCGCCGCGATTACGGTTTTTCCCGTACCGTGACCCGCCATTACAGCGTGCCCTGCGTGTTCTCCACCGAGCAACTGCGCTACCCGAAACCGGACGGCAGCATTTGCTTGCAGAAGAGCTTTGTCGGCGATGGCGTCAAGCTCGACTGCGCTGGCGGGTTTGGTGCGGTGATGATGGTCACGGCGACGTTCGGCATGGTCGCGGCGACCAAGGCTGTGGATAAGATTGTGGCGGGTGTGCGGCGGCCGGCGGACCGGGTCTGACTGAAGATCGTTCCCACGCTCTGCGTGGGAATGCAGCCCGGGACGCTCTGCGTCCCTAATACAGCCGAACGCGGAGCGTCCGTAGAGGCATTCCCACGCGGAGCATGGGAACGATCATTGGCGGGTCAACTCAAGCATCCGCTGCAACACCGCATTCAAGCCATTGCTACGCGACGGTGACAACTGCCGCGACAATCCCAACTCATTGAACCACCCCGGCAAATCCACCTGCTGCAACTCCACGGCAGACAACCCATTGACCCGCGCCAGCAGCAACGCCACCAGCCCACGAATCAACCGCGCATCGCTGCTGGCGGCAAACTGCCAATGTCCGTCCTGCAGCCGTCCCACCAACCACACCTGACTTTCACAGCCGCTGACCAGATTGGCGTCGCATTTGTCCGCATCGCTCAAGGGCGGCAGACGCTCGCCCCATTGCATCAGCAGCCGGGCGCGTTGTTCCCAACCCGATGCGTCCTGAAACACTTGCAGCGCTGTGGCCGCGTCGGCCGGCAGGCTCATCGCAGCAGCTCCAAGGCTTGGTCCAGGGCTTCGAAGAAGCGTTCGATATCGGCGGAGTCGTTGTACAGCGCCAGCGACACGCGAATCGCCCCCGACAGCTTCAGATGTTTGAACAGCGGCATGGCGCAGTGATGCCCGGCGCGTACAGCGATGCCTTGTTCGGTCAGCAAGTGGGCCACGTCGGCGTTGTGCACGCCTTCGACCATGAAGCTGACCAGGGCCAGGCTCGGATTGCCCACCAGGCGGACGCCATTGCGCGCCAGCAGCCCGTGAAGCAGGTAGTCATGCAGTGCAGTTTCATGGTCGCTGACTGCCTGCGGGTCGAGGCCGGACAGGTAGTCGAGGGTCGCGCCCAGGCCGATCACACTGGCAATCGGCGGCGTGCCGGCTTCGAAGCCCAGTGGCGCCGGACGGAACGTGGCGCTGTGGTAGTCGGCCTGTTGCACCATCTCGCCGCCGAACTGCCAATGACGCAGTTGATGAAGCGCTTCGGTGCGGCCGAACAACACGCCCAGTCCTTCGGGGCCATAGAGCTTGTGGCTGGAAAATACATAAAAGTCGCAGCCCAGTGCCTCCACATCGTGACGGCCATGAACCACACCCTGGGCGCCATCGATCACCGTCAGCGCGCCTTGGACCTTGGCCAGGGCCAATAGCGCTGGCAAGGGCTGCCAGGTGCCCAGCACGTTGGACAGCTGGCTCACCGCCAGCAGGCGCGTACGTGGGCCGATCAGTTCGGCGGCGGCGCTGATATCGATCACCCCGTCGGCACCCAGCGGCAACACCACCAGCGTCAGCGCACGACGCTCGGCCAGTTGTTGCCACGGCAGCAGGTTGGCGTGGTGTTCCAGGGCACTGATGACGATTTCATCGCCCGGATTGAAAAGATGTTCCAGCCCATAGGCCAGAAGATTCAGCGCCGAAGTGGCGCCATGGGTGAAGACGATTTGCCCGCAATCCCCGGCATTGAGCCATTGCGACACTTTGAGTCGGCTGTCTTCGAATGCCTGGGTCGCATGGGCGCCCGGCAGATGCTGTGCGCGGTGCACGTTGGCCGCGCCATTGGCGTAGTAATGCGCCAGGGCGTCCAGCAGGGCTTGGGGTTTTTGCGTGGTGGCGGCATTGTCCAGGTAGGTCTGGCCTTGCCGTTGCAAGGCGGCGATGGCCGGGAAATCGGCGCGCCAGGGAGAGGGAATCAACATGCTTTCGGGCCCTGCTGGAGTTACGCCGGACCCTGTGGGAGCAAGGTTGCTCCCACAGGTGATGGTGTGAAGCGGCTTAGTTGTGGGCGTGCAGTGCTTCGTTCAGCTCGATGGCCGATTTATGGGTTTTGCATTCCACCGCGCCGGTCTCGGAGTTGCGGCGGAACAGCAGATCGGGCTGGCCGGCCAGCTCGCGGGCCTTGACCACCTTGACCAGTTGGTTGTTCTCGTCCAGCAGCGCCACCTTGGTGCCGGCGGTCACGTACAGGCCCGACTCCACGGTGTTGCGGTCGCCCAGCGGAATGCCGATGCCGGCGTTGGCACCGATCAGGCAGCCTTCACCGACCTTGATCACGATGTTGCCGCCGCCCGACAGGGTGCCCATGGTCGAGCAACCGCCGCCCAGGTCAGACCCCTTGCCAACGAATACGCCAGCCGATACACGGCCTTCGATCATGCCCGGGCCTTCGGTGCCGGCGTTGAAGTTGACGAAACCTTCGTGCATCACTGTGGTGCCTTCGCCTACGTAGGCGCCCAGGCGGATCCGCGCGGCATCGGCGATACGCACGCCGGCCGGGACCACGTAGTCAGTCATTTTCGGGAACTTGTCCACCGAGAACACTTCCAGCAGCTCGCCGCGCAGACGGGCTTCGAGCTGGTGCTCGGCCAGTTCGCCCAGGTCGATTGCGCCCTGGCTGGTCCAGGCCACGTTCGGCAGCAGCGGGAAAATACCGGTCAGGTTCAGGCCGTGAGGCTTGACCAGACGGTGCGACAACAGATGCAGCTTGAGGTAGGCCTCGGGCGTGGAGCTCAGTGGGGCGTCTTCAGCCAGCAGAGTGGCGACCAGCGGCTTGTGGCTCTCGGCCAGACGGGTCAGCAGCGCGGCTTGCGCGGCATCGACGCCCTTGAGCGCGTCAGCCAGTTGCGAAGCCTGTGCGGTGGTGAAGGTGATGGCCTGGTTGCCTTCGCTATAGCCCAGAATCGGCGCGATGGCCTTGACGATCTCGGCCGAAGGGTTGAGCAACGGTTGGGCGTAGAACACTTCCAGCCAGCTACCTTGACGGTTTTGCGTGCCGACACCGAAGGCCAGGCTGAACAGAGTATTGGACATGAAATTACCTCTACAAAATGGACTGGGCAGGCTTACTTGATCTCTGCCGCATAAATATCTGGCTTGAAGCCAATCAGGGTTCGGTCACCGAGATCAAGCACCGGGCGCTTGATCATCGAGGGTTGGCCGAGCATCAGTTCGATGGCTTTCGTCTGGTCGAGATCGGCTTTGCGTTCGTCGTCGAGTTTGCGAAAGGTCGTACCGGCACGGTTCAACACCACTTGCCAGCCATGCTCGTTGCACCATTGGGTCAGGTGCTCACGGTCGATGCCGGCGGTCTTGTAATCGTGAAAGTCGTAGTGCACAGCGTGTTCATCGAGCCAGGTGCGCGCCTTTTTCATCGTGTCACAGGCTTTGATACCGAAAAGGTGCAACGTTTTACTTGAATCGGTCAAGGAATTGCCCCCTTTGCAGGTGCTGGAAATAAAAGGTCAAGGATTATGCCATGACCGGACGGTTTCGCGACGCCAGATCGGCATGCACCCAAACCTGTGGGCGAGTCTGTGGGAGCAAAGCTTGCTCGCGATACAGGCGACACGGTTCAACTGCAAGACTGCGCCATCGTTCATCGCGAGCAAGCTTTGCTCCCACAGGCTCATTCCACAGGGCTGACTGCGACATAGGTGTAACGGCCAAGTTAATGCTAGGCGGTTAATATGGCACTTCAACGGCAAGCTGTTGCCGGATGTGTGTCGCTGTAAATGGAAACTCGTTATGCAAAGCGCTTATACCGTGCTGATTCTGTTGACGCTGGTGGGTGTTTCGCGGCTGATCGGACGGTTGATTCCGCTGCCGTTGCCCTTGGTGCAGATCGGCGCAGGGGCGTTGCTGGCCTGGCCATCCCTGGGTTTGCATGTAACGCTCAATCCGGAGTTGTTCCTGTTTTTATTCCTGCCACCGCTGCTGTTCTCCGACGGCTGGCGCATGCCCAAGCGCGAATTCTGGCGCCTGCGCGGGCCGATCCTGACGCTGGCGGTGGGGTTGGTGCTGTTTACGGTGGTGGGTGCCGGTTATTTCATTCACTGGCTGCTGCCGAGCATCCCGCTGCCGGTGGCGTTTGCCCTGGCGGCGGTCCTGTCGCCGACCGACGCGGTGGCGGTGTCGGCGATTGCTCGCGACCGCTTGCCCGGCCCCCTGATGCACATGCTCCAGGGCGAAGCGCTGATGAACGACGCCTCGGGCCTGGTCACCTTCAAGTTCGCCCTGGCGGCGGCCATCACCGGGGTGTTTTCCCTGGCCAACGCGAGCCTGGCCTTCGTGCTGGTGGCGATCGGTGGACTGCTGGTCGGCGTGGCCTTGAGTTGGCTGGTGGGCCGTATGCGGGCCTGGATGATCGGGCGCGGCTGGGACGACCCGGCCACCCACGTAGTGTTCATGTTGCTGTTGCCATTCGCGGCCTATGTGCTGGCTGAACGTTTGGGCGCTTCGGGGATTCTCTCGGCAGTGGCGGCCGGCATGATGCAGAGCTGGCTCGACCTGCTGCCGCGCCAGACCGGCACGCGCTTGCTCAACCGCAGCGTCTGGTCACTGCTGGAGTTCGCCTTCAACGGCTTGATCTTCCTGCTGCTGGGCCTGCAATTGCCGGACATCGCCAAGGCGGTGACCAGCCACGAAACCACATTGTGGCCGACGCTGTTCTACCGCTGCCTGGACGTGGTGGCGATTTTCCTGGTGTTGCTGGTGCTGCGGTTTGTCTGGGTGCAAAGCACCTGGCGCCTGTCCGGGCTATTGCGCCGCTGGCATGGCAAGGGCGAGCTGACGCTCGTGCCGACTGCGCGCTCCTGCTGGTTGCTGACCTTCGGCGGGGTGCGCGGAGCGGTGACACTGGCGGGCGTGCTGTCGGTGCCGATGCTGTTGGCGGCGGGCGAGGCGTTTCCCGAGCGAGACTTGCTGATCTTCATTGCCGCCGGGGTGATTCTGCTGTCATTGATCGCCGCCTGCATCGCCCTGCCATTGCTGCTGCGAGGTATCGAGAAAAGCCCCGATGACAAGCGCCGCCACGAAGTGCGCGATGCCTGGCGCAAAACTGCTGAAGCGGCGATCCATGCATTGGAAGTGGACGAAACGAGCGAGGCTGCCAGCGCGCCCGACGCGACCCAAGCGGCGCTGGCGACCGAGGTCAAGGCGCGGTTGATGTCTGAATATCGCCACCAGTTGGAGGTGTTCAACGACTCCGCCGAAGCCCAGGCGCTGGCGTTCGAAATGGACCTGCTGGAACGCCGGCTGCGCTTGAAGGCCTATCGGGCGCAGCGGCTGGAGTTGTATCGCCTCAGCCGTCATCACCAGATTGGGGATGATGTGCTGCGAGAGGTGCTGGGGGAGTTGGATCTGGCAGAGGCGAATTTGGGGTTGGGTAAATAGCAGCCATGGCGCAAAGCTAATTGTGGCGAGGGAGCTTGCTCCCGCTGGGGCGCGAAGCGGCCCTGGTACCAGACAATCCGGTGTATCAGGTAAATTGAGTTCACTGCTTTGGGGCTGCTGCGCAGCCCAGCGGGAGCAAGCTCCCTCGCCACAGGGATGGCGGTCTGTCAGACGCACCGAAGTTTCCGACAAGTTTTTAAGGTTGTCCGTCGGAAGCGAGGGCTCTAGCCTCTGGGTGTCGCTGCCAATTCAGCGACCGGACGTGAGAATCCGAACTCCTCTAGGCGCGAAGGCGCCGACCATATAAAGTGCAGGCGCTTTTTGTCTGTACATCATGTTATGGCGGCTGTGCGCGGGCATGCTTCGGCATGGCCGGGCTCCTAGAGACTCGGATTCTCACCCCGCGTACGGCTGCCACCCTCCGGTCCGTGAGAAGACTCGGTGGCGGCTCCCAATTCTCTAGGAGCAATAAACATGATCAAAGAAACTCCAAATCCTCCAAAGCCGGCCTCCACTTTCCCCTACGGCGATTACGCACCCGAAAAACTGCAAGAAGCCGCTGATCGTGTGCTGGATCACTATCTCAAACCTGACGACAGCGAGTCAGAACCCAAGCCCTCAGTACAGCTATTCACTGTGGCTGACGGTATCGACACCGAAGTGTTGCTGGCCAATCTCAGCGAAACCCTGGCTTCGGCCAATGCAATGCTCAATGACCTTGCCTTCGATCAGGACGGCTCGCGACGACATGTAGCATTGGGAGTGGCCCAGATGATTGAGTTGGGGATGTTGTTGGCGAACAAGTGCCTGGATCGGGTAGAGCTTCGGGCTTGATTGTAATAGTGCCGTCCTCATCGCGAGCAAGCTTTGCTCCCACAGGATCCGGTATCGATCACAAACTTTGTGAACAACACCAAACCACTGTGGGAGCAAAGCTTGCTCGCGATAAATCGAAAGGCAAACACAAAAATCCCGGCAGAGCACTAAACCTGTGGCGAGGGAGCTTGCTCCCGCTGGGGCGCGAAGCGGCCCTGAAACCGCACAACTCGGTATGTCAGGCAGATTGAGTTGACTGCTTTGGGGCCGCTGCGCAGCCCAGCGGGAGCAAGCTCCCTCGCCACAACAGCGGTCCGCTTCAGCGGGATATAGCCATCAACCCCGACGCTGAATGAACGCGCGAATCCGCTCCGCCGCTTCCACACATTCAGCCAATGGCGCGACCAGGGCCATGCGCACGCGTCCGGCGCCTGGGTTGACGCCATCCACTTCGCGGGACAGGTACGAGCCCGGTACCACGGTCACGTGTTCCTGTTCGAACAGGTCACGGCAGAACGCCGCATCATCGCCCGCTACGTTCGGCCACAGGTAGAAGCTACCGTCGGGGCGTTGCACGTCCAGTACCGGGCTGAGGATTTCCAGTACCGCGTCGAACTTTTCCCGGTACAGCGCGCGGCTGGCCCGTACGTGCACTTCGTCGTTCCATGCGGCGATGCTCGCCAGTTGGGTCTGAACCGGCATCGCGCAGCCGTGGTAGGTGCGATACAGCAAGAAGCCCTTGAGGATGTCCGCATCGCCGGCCACGAAACCGGAGCGCAGGCCTGGCAGGTTGGAGCGTTTGGACAGGCTGTGGAACACCACGCAGCGCTTGAAATCCTGGCGACCGAGCTCGACGCAGGCGCTGAGCAGCCCTGGTGGCGGGGTCTGTTCGTCGAAGTACAGCTCGCTGTAGCACTCGTCCGCGGCAATCACGAAGTCGTGCTCGTCGGCCAGGGCAATGAGCCTCTTCAGCACATCCACCGGGATCAGCGCACCGGTCGGGTTGCCCGGGGAGCACAGGAACAGGATCTGGCAGCGTTTCCAGATGTCCGGCGAGACTGCATCGAAATCCGGATTGAAGCCGTTTTCGTCCAGGCACGGCAGGTAGTGTGGCTTGGCCCCGGCCAGGAACGCGGCACCTTCATAGATCTGATAAAACGGATTCGGGCTGACCACCAGCGCGTCGTCGCCACGGTTGACCACGGTCTGGGTGAAGGCAAACAGCGCTTCACGGGTGCCATTGACCGGCAGCACGTGGCGCGCCGGGTCCAGCCAGCCGTTCGGCACGTTGAAGCGGCGCTCGCACCAGCCGGTGATGGCTTCACGCAATTCCGGGATGCCGAGGGTGGTCGGGTACACGGCCATTTTTTCCAGATTGCTGGCCAGGGCTTCAGCCACAAAGCTTGGCGAGCGGTGCTTGGGCTCGCCGATGGACAGCGCGATCGGGCGTTTGTCCGGGTTGGGCGTGACGCTGCCCAGCAGGGCGCGGAGCTTTTCGAACGGGTAGGGCTGCAACTGGTTCAGAGCGTTGTTCATCGGGGGCCTCGTCAATGTGGGCGCGGTCCTTGTGGGAGCGAGCTTGCTCGCGATAGCGGTGGGTCAGCAGAATCGATGCCGGATGTTCCGTCGCTATCGCGAGCAGGCTCGCTCCCACAGGGGGAAATTTGTTCGTTCAGATGCTGATCCGTGTCAGGTGAGCATCAGGTTCCTGGTTGACGCTCAACTGCCGGACAATCGCGTCCTGCAAGCGGCTGCACAGCTGCGGATCGGACAGCGGCTGGTTATGCGCGTCAGTGATGAAGAACACGTCTTCCACCCGTTCGCCCAAGGTGGCGATCTTGGCGTTCTGCAACGACAGGTCGAACTCCAGGAATATATGCCCGACCCGCGCCAGCAGGCCAGGGCGGTCCGGGGCGCTGAGCTCCAGCACCGTGACCTGACGCTGGGCGTCGTTGTGGATCGTTACCTGGGGAGCGAAGGCGAAGTGCTTGAGCTGGCGCGGGACCCGGCGCTGGATGATGGTCGGGTAATCCGCCGGGTTGCGCAGGGCCTCGGTGAGACCGTCGCGGATCTGTTTGACCCGCGTCGGGTTGTCGCCAATCGAATCGCCATCGGTGTCGAGCACAATGTAGGTGTCGAGGGTGAACTGGCTGCTGGAGGTAATGACCCGAGCGTCGTGAATGTTGAGGTTGAGCTGGTCCATCGCCGCCACAGTCACGGCGAAGAAGTCGTGCTGGTCCGGGGCGTAGATGAAAATCTGCGTGCCGCCCTCGAACTCGCGCTGGGTGGTTTCCTTGATCAGCACCAACGGCCCGCCGTCGGCCGGTTGCTGCAAAATCGCGTCGCTGTGCCAGGCGACGTCGCCGGCAGTGTGGCGCAGGAAATAGTCATCGCCCAACTGCGACCAGAGCTGTTCGACGTCGTCCGGATCGGTGCCGCCGCGCACCAGGATGTCCAGGGCGGCAGTTTGGGTGCGACGGATCTGCTCTTCGCGGTCCACCGGGTTTTCCAGGCCGCGGCGCAGGGCACGCTTGGTCTCGGTGTAGAGCTGGCGCAACAGGCTGGCGCGCCAGGAGTTCCACAGGCTCGGGTTGGTGGCATTGATATCGGCCACGGTCAGCACGTAGAGGTAATCCAGACGTGTTTCATCACCGACGATCTGGGCGAAGTCGTGGATCACTTGCGGGTCGGACAGGTCCTTGCGCTGGGCGGTGGTCGACATCACCAGGTGATTCTGCACCAGCCAGACGATCAGCCGGCTGTCCCATACCGGCAGTTGATGGCGCTGGCAGAACGCCTCGGCATCCACCGCGCCGATCTCGGAGTGGTCGCCCTGGCGACCCTTGCCGATGTCGTGGTAAAGCCCCGCCATGTAGATCAGTTCGGGCTTGGGCAGCTTGCCCATGAGCTTGCTGGCCAGCGGGAATTTTTCCGATACCTGGGTGTATTGCAACTTCCGCAGGTGTTTGATCAGGTTCAGCGTGTGGGCATCGACCGTATAGATGTGGAACAGGTCGTGCTGCATCTGACCGACGATGAAACCGAACTCCGGCAGGTAGCGCCCCAGAATGCCGTAGCGGTTCATCCGCCGCAGGTTGCGATGCACCCCGATCCTGCACTTGAACAGCTCGATGAACAGGCTGGTGTTGCGGATATCGTGGCGGAAGTCGTCGTCGATCAGGTGACGGTTTTCCCGCAGCAGGCGAATGGTGTCGGCGCGCACCCCCTTGATTTCCGGCTGCTGGGCCATGAGCACGAAAATCTCCAGCATGGCGAACGGCGTACGGCGGAATACATTGGCGTTGCGCGCTTCGATGTAACCATCGTGGAGCTGGAAGCGTGAGTTGATCGGCTGCGGCGGTTCTTCGTCTTCGGGGGCGAGGATGACCTCTTCGAAGTGCTGGATGATCAGTTCGCTGAGCTGGGCGATGCTCATCACCACCCGGTAGTACTGCTGCATGAAGTTTTCGATGGACTGCTTGGCATCCTGGCCCTCGAAACCCAGCAAGCCCGCGATGGAGCGCTGGTGATCGAACAGCAAGCGGTCTTCGGAGCGCCCGGCAAGCATGTGCAAGGCGTATCGCACTTTCCACAGGAATTCCTGGGACGAGGCCAGCAGGGCATTTTCGCTTTCCACCAGGAAGCCTTCGCCAGCCAGGGCGCGCAGGTTCAGGGTGCCGTACTGGCGACGGGCAACCCACAGGATGGTCTGGATGTCCCGCAATCCGCCAGGGGAGCCTTTGACGTTGGGTTCCAGGTTGTATTCGGTGTCGTTGTACTTGTGGTGGCGGGCCTTTTGTTCGGCGTGCTTGGCCAGGAAAAAGTCCTTGCTGGGCCACATGTGTGCGGTGCTGGTGACTTCGAGCATACGCTGGCGAAGGCGCTCGGGACCGGCGATGGTGCGGCTTTCCATCAGGTTGGTGATCACCGTCAGGTCGGCGCGGGCCTCGTCGGCGCATTCCTGCACCGAGCGCACGCTCTGACCGACTTCCAGGCCGATGTCCCACAGAAGTGTCAGGAAACGCTCGATGGAGTCGCGGAAAACTTCATGGTCGGCGCTGTCCAGCAGGATCAGCAGATCGATGTCGGAGTAAGGGTGCAGCTCACCGCGCCCATAGCCGCCCACCGCCACCAGGGCAATGTCGGCATCTTCGCTCCAGTTGAACTGCTCCCAGGCCTTTTGCAGGATGTTATCGACGAACCAGGCACGGTCTTCGATCAGCCGGCGAATATCCCGGCCACTGCGAAAGCGCTGGTCGAGCACTTCATGAGCCTGGCGGATCGCCTTCTTGAAGGCCGATATGGGGCTTGCCTTCAGGGCCAGTTCAGCCTGGAACTGGCCGCGGTCGAAGAGTTCGGGATCCACCTGCGGCATCGAATGGCTTTCCTTTCTTTCTATCTATAGCTGGGTTGTGGATCAGGCGGAAACGCGAGCGATGGTGTCATCGCTGCGCAGGGTGAAGATCTCGTACCCAGTCTCGGTAACCAGCAAGGTATGTTCCCACTGGGCCGACAGCTTGCGGTCCTTGGTGATGGCGGTCCAGCCGTCGCCCAGTACCTTGGTGTCGGCGCGACCCTGGTTGATCATTGGCTCGATGGTGAAGGTCATGCCCGCTTGCAGCTCCATGCCGGTGCCGGCACGGCCGTAGTGCAGGATCTGCGGTTCTTCATGGAACACTTTGCCGATACCGTGGCCGCAGAATTCGCGCACCACCGAAAAGCCGTTCTTCTGCGCGTGTTTCTGGATCACTTCACCGATGTCTCCCAGGCGGCAGCCCGGTTTCACCAGTTCGATGGCCATGTACATGCATTCCTGGGTGACTTTCGACAGGCGCTGGGCCCATTCCGGCACGTTGCCGACATGGAACATGCGGCTGGTGTCACCGTGGTAGCCATCCTTGATGACGGTAACGTCGATGTTCAGGGTGTCGCCATCCTTCAACGGCTTTTCGTTGGGGATGCCGTGGCAGACCACGTGGTTGATCGAGGTGCAGATCGACTTGGGGAAGCCTTTATAGTTGAGCGGGGCAGGGATGGCTTTCTGCTCGTTGACGATGTAGTCGTGGCAGATCCGGTCCAGTTCTTCGGTGGTAACGCCCGGCTTGACGTGTTCGGCAATCATTTCCAGCACGTCGGCGGCGAGTTTGCCGGCGACACGCATTTTTGCGATGTCCTCGGGGGTCTTGAGGGTGACGGTCATACAGGCTCTCTCTGCGCCCGGCGGCGCTGTTCAAAACGAAATAGGCGGCGGATGATGAGCAGCGCGGCCCTGAAAGAGGCGATTCTAACAGACGATCAGCGCAATGAACCCTATCGCCTGGATGGAACTCTGTGGCGAGGGGATAAAACCCCTTCCACAGGGGTTTTCAGAATCCGTGTTCCGTTTTCGCCCTCGCTGTGGTATAAAATGCGCCGCTTTCCGGGGATGACCCCGCAAGCTTAAATCCACACACGTGTCGACACGATGACCTGGGTGCCTTCGGCTTATATAGGCCGCTGGTTGGTCATTGGGATACGTGGAGGCCAAACCCGACTTATCAAGGAACTATCATGTCCCAAGTCAACATGCGCGATATGCTGAAGGCCGGTGTGCACTTCGGTCACCAGACCCGTTACTGGAACCCGAAAATGGGTAAGTACATTTTCGGCGCGCGTAACAAGATCCACATCATCAACCTTGAAAAAACCCTGCCGATGTTCAACGAAGCACTGACCTTCGTAGAGCGCCTGGCCCAGGGCAAAAACAAGATTCTGTTCGTCGGCACCAAGCGTTCCGCTGGCAAGATCGTTGCTGAAGAAGCAGCACGTTGCGGTTCGCCGTACGTCGATCACCGCTGGTTGGGCGGCATGCTGACCAACTTCAAGACCATTCGCGCTTCCATCAAGCGTCTGCGTGACCTTGAAGTGCAGTCCGAAGACGGTACTTTCGCCAAGCTGACCAAGAAAGAAGCGCTGATGCGCACTCGCGATCTTGAGAAGCTGGACCGCTCCCTGGGCGGTATCAAGGACATGGGCGGTCTGCCTGACGCACTGTTCGTGATCGACGTTGACCACGAGCGCATCGCGATCACCGAAGCCAACAAGCTGGGTATCCCGGTCATCGGCGTTGTCGATACCAACAGCAGCCCGGAAGGCGTTGACTACATCATCCCAGGCAACGATGACGCCATTCGCGCCATCCAGCTGTACATGGGTTCGATGGCTGACGCTGTTATCCGTGGTCGCAACAATGTTAATGGCGGCACCGAAGTCTTCGCTGAAGAAGCTCCGGCAGCAGCCGCTGAGTAATTGACGCCCTGGCGTTGACTCAGTAAGCAAAAAGGGGGCTTGGCCCCCTTTTTGCCACCTCGAAAACCATTTGTCAGCAGCGCAGCTACAGCATCTGTAACGTGCAGCGGCTAACAAAGGTGGTTCGGGAAGAATTGCACGCCCGTTCAATCGGGTGGAATGGTTGAAAACCTATCCAAGAGGATTTTGAAATGGCAGAGATTACTGCAGCGTTGGTCAAAGAACTGCGCGAGCGTACCGGCGAAGGCATGATGGACTGCAAGAAGGCCTTGACCAAGGCTGGCGGCGACATCGAGAAAGCCATTGATGACATGCGTGCTTCGGGCGCCATCAAGGCTGCCAAGAAAGCTGGCAACGTCGCCGCTGAAGGCGCCATCGCCATCAAGGACGACGGCAAGGTCGCCGTTCTGCTGGAAGTCAACTCCCAGACCGACTTCCTGGCTCTGCAGGATGACTTCAAGGCATTCGTCGCTGCCAGCGTCGAAAAAGCCTTTGCTGACAAACTGACTGATGTCGCTCCGCTGATCGAAGCTCGTGAAGCTGATCGTCTGGTTCTGGTCGGCAAGACCGGCGAGAACGTCAACATCCGTCGTCTGGCTCGCGTTGAAGGTGACGTGGTCGGTACTTACCTGCACGGTAACAAGATCGGTGTTGCAGTTGTCCTCAAGGGCGGTTCCGTTGAACTGGCCAAGGACATCGCCATGCACGTAGCGGCCAGCAACCCTGAGTTCCTGCTGCCATCGCAAGTTTCCGCTGAAGCCATCGAACGCGAAAAAGCCGTGTTCATGAGCCTCAACGAAGACAAGATGAAAGGCAAGCCAGCTGAAATCGTTGAAAAAATGATCGGCGGCCGCATCAGCAAGTTCCTGGCTGAAGCCAGCCTGGTTGAGCAAGCTTTCGTCAAGGACCCGGAAATCACCGTGGGTGCCCTGGCCAAGAAAGGCGGCGCTGAAATCGTTTCCTTCACTCGCTTTGCGGTAGGTGAAGGCATCGAGAAGCCAGTCGACAACTTCGCTGACGAAGTTGCTGCTCAGGTAGCGGCTGCTTCCAAGCAATAAGACGGTTTTTTTAACTGTCGCCCTGAAGAGGCTGCCCGCTCACGCGCGCAGCCTCTTTTTGGATGGGATACCGATTTTTATTGGTTTCCTGTCGGAACTGGCTTACAAAGCCGTGTTTCGATGGCGCTGTGTCAGCGTCAAGCTAGAGTGAACGCAGGCTGCAAACAGCCTGAAAGAATTTTCGAAAATACGCCGCAGGAGAGATTCGCAATGGCTCAGCAGGGCAGTGGTTATCAGGCTCGCTATAAACGCATTCTACTCAAGCTTAGCGGCGAGGCCCTGATGGGCTCGGAAGAGTTCGGGATCGATCCGAAAGTGCTGGATCGCATGGCGCTGGAAGTCGGCCAGTTGGTCGGAATTGGCGTTCAGGTCGGCCTGGTCATCGGCGGCGGCAACCTGTTCCGCGGCGCAGCGCTGAGCGCGGCCGGCATGGATCGGGTTACGGGCGACCACATGGGCATGCTGGCCACTGTGATGAACGCCCTGGCTATGCGCGATGCGCTGGAGCGTGCCAATATCTCGGCCATCGTAATGTCGGCCATTTCCATGGTCGGCGTGACCGATCACTACGACCGCCGCAAAGCCATGCGCCACCTCAATGCCAAGGAAGTGGTGATTTTTGCCGCCGGCACCGGTAATCCGTTCTTCACCACGGATTCGGCCGCCTGCCTGCGAGCGATCGAGATCGATGCCGATGTCGTGCTCAAGGCAACCAAGGTCGATGGCGTCTATACCGCTGACCCGTTCAAAGATCCGCATGCCGAGAAGTTCGATCATCTGACCTACGATGAAGTACTGGATCGCAAGCTGGGTGTCATGGACCTGACGGCTATCTGTCTGTGTCGCGACCACAAGATGCCGCTGCGCGTCTTTAACATGAACAAGCCCGGCGCCCTGCTGAATATCGTGCATGGCGGCGCCGAAGGAACACTGATCGAGGAAGTACAACAATGATCAACGAAATCAAGAAAGACGCTCAAGAGCGCATGCAGAAATCCGTGGAATCGCTGGCACACAACTTCGGTCGCATCCGTACCGGCCAGGCGCACCCAAGCATTCTCGAAGGCGTGATGGTGCCGTACTACGGCGCTGATACGCCGATCAAGCAAGTGGCCAACATCACCGTCAAGGATGCCCGGACCCTGCAAGTCGTTGCCTTTGAGCGCAACATGCTGGGCGCGGTCGACAAGGCCATCGGCAGTGCCGGCCTGAACCTGAACCCGACCAACCTGGGTGAGTTGCTGCTGATTTCCATGCCGGCCCTGACCGAGGAAACCCGTAAGGGCTTCACCAAGCAGGCCCGTGATGTGGCTGAAGACGCTCGCGTTGCCGTGCGCAACATCCGTCGTGATGCCAACAGCCAGCTCAAGGATCTGGTCAAGGAAAAGGAAATCAGTGAAGACGAAGAGCGTCGCGCCGCTGGCGAGATTGATGATCTGACCAAGAAGTACGTGGCTAAGATCGATGCGGATTTGGCGCAGAAAGAAAAAGACCTGATGGCCGTATAAGGGTCTCGTTTTCATGGAAAAGACCAAACAGGCCGTGCCGTTTGCGATTCCGCGTCACGTGGCGATCATCATGGATGGCAATAATCGCTGGGCCAAGAAGCGCTTTATGCCTGGCGTGGCCGGGCACAAGGCGGGGGTCGATGCAGTTCGCGCGGTCATCGAGGTGTGTGCCGAGGCCGGGGTCGAGGTGCTGACCCTGTTCGCCTTCTCCAGCGAGAACTGGCAGCGTCCGGCCGATGAAGTCAGCGCCTTGATGGATCTGTTCCTCAAGGCTCTGCGGCGTGAGGCCAAGCGCCTCAACGACAACAGCATCAGCCTGCGCATCATTGGTGACCGCTCGCGCTTTCATCCCGAGTTGCAGGCTGCGATGCGCGAAGCCGAGGCCGCCACGGCGGGTGCCAATCGGTTCGTCCTGCAAATTGCCGCCAACTATGGCGGCCAATGGGACATCGCCCAGGCAGCCCAGCGGCTGGCGCGGGAGGTCCAGGCCGGGCATCTGCGGCCGGAAGACATCACGCCTGAGCTGCTGCAGACCTGTCTGGCCACTGGCGACTTGCCGTTGCCGGACCTGTGCATTCGTACCGGTGGCGAGCATCGCATCAGTAACTTCCTGCTCTGGCAGCTGGCTTACGCCGAGCTGTATTTCTCCGACCTGTTCTGGCCGGACTTCAAACACGAAGCCATGCGCACGGCGCTGGCCGATTTCGCTTCCCGTCAGCGTCGTTTCGGTAAAACGAGCGAGCAGATCGAAGCTGGAGCCCGGGTTTAATGCTTAAACAACGAATCATCACCGCTCTGATCCTGTTGCCCATCGCCCTGGGTGGATTTTTCCTGCTTGAAGGTGCCAGTTTCGCGCTGTTCATCGGGTTGGTCGTGACCTTGGGGGCATGGGAGTGGGCGCGCTTGGCGGGCTTCCCGGCGCAGTCTGCGCGCGTGGCCTATGCCGTGGCCGTGGCGGCGATGCTGTTCGTCATGTACCTGGTGCCGGGTATCGCGCCCTGGGTTCTGGGGGCAGCGGTATTGTGGTGGGCCACGGCGACCTTCCTGGTGTTGACCTATCCGCGGACCACGCATCATTGGGCAGGTGCTGCCGCGAAGCTGGTGATTGGCCTGCTTATCCTGCTGCCGGCCTGGCAAGGGCTGATCTGGATCAAGCAAGGCCCGTTGGGCAATTGGCAGATCATGGCTGTGATGGTGTTGGTCTGGGGGGCGGATGTCGGTGCCTATTTCTCCGGACGGGCGTTTGGCAAGCGCAAGCTTGCTCCCAAGGTCAGTCCCGGCAAGAGCTGGGAAGGGGTCTATGGAGGCCTGGCCTTGAGCCTGGTGATCACAGCGGTGGTCGGCGTCGTGCGGGAGTGGAGTGCCGGGCAGTTGCTGATGGGCCTGTTTGGGGCTGCTCTCATCGTATTTGTATCGGTGGTCGGCGACCTGACCGAAAGCATGTTCAAGCGTCAGTCCGGCATCAAGGACAGCAGTAATCTGCTGCCCGGCCATGGTGGCGTGCTGGATCGCATCGACAGCCTGACCGCTGCGATTCCGATCTTTGCCGTGCTGCTATGGATGGCGGCATCGTGAGTCGCCCTCAACAAATTACCGTCCTGGGTGCTACCGGTTCGATCGGCCTGAGTACGCTTGATGTCATCGGCCGTCACCCGGAGCGCTATCAGGTATTTGCCCTCAGTGGTTTTACTCGCTTGAGTGAGCTGCTGGCGCTGTGCATACGCCATACCCCGCGTTTCGCCGTGGTGCCTGAGGCTGGCGTTGCCCGCGCCTTGCAGGACGACTTGCGCGCGGCGGGCTTGCCTACCCGTGTCCTGGTGGGGGAGGAAGGGTTGTGTCAGGTCGCCTCCGATCCTGAAGTCGACGCGGTGATGGCGGCGATTGTCGGCGCGGCGGGTTTGCGTCCAACGCTGGCGGCGGTAGAGGCAGGCAAGAAAATCCTGCTGGCCAATAAAGAAGCACTGGTCATGTCCGGCGCGCTGTTCATGCAGGCCGTGCGCAAAAGCGGTTCGGTGCTGCTGCCCATCGACAGCGAGCACAATGCGATTTTTCAATGCATGCCGCAGGACTTTTCCCTCGGCCTGGGCGCAGTGGGGGTCCGGCGGATTTTACTGACGGCTTCCGGCGGTCCGTTCCGGCAGACTCCGCTGGAAGAGTTGGTGCATGTTTCACCCGAGCAGGCTTGTGCTCACCCGAACTGGTCCATGGGGCGCAAGATTTCCGTGGATTCGGCCAGCATGATGAACAAGGGCCTGGAACTGATCGAGGCCTGCTGGTTGTTCGATGCCAAGCCGTCCCAGGTGGAAGTGGTGATTCACCCGCAGAGCGTGATTCACTCCCTGGTGGATTACATAGACGGTTCGGTGCTGGCTCAATTGGGCAACCCGGATATGCGTACTCCGATCGCCAATGCGCTGGCCTGGCCTGCGCGGATTGATTCGGGCGTGGCGCCGCTGGACCTGTTCGCCATTGCCCGCCTGGATTTCCAGGCGCCTGATGAGCAGCGCTTTCCATGCCTGCGTCTGGCGCGACAAGCGGCTGAGGCAGGCAACAGTGCTCCGGCCATGCTCAATGCTGCCAATGAAGTGGCGGTTGCAGCGTTTCTCGACGGACGTGTCCGTTACCTCGAGATCGCGAGTATCATCGAGGAGGTCTTGAACCTCGAGGCTGTGGTTTCGCTCGATGACCTCGATGCGGTATTCACGGCGGACGCCAGGGCTCGTGAGCTGGCGGGCCAATGGTTGAAGCGCCACGGGCGTTGAGGCTGCGGTACGTTAGCCAGGGTTGTCCTGGGCAGGATTGCGGAGAAAACAGATGAGCGCGCTCTATATGATTGTCGGCACCCTGGTTGCATTGGGGGTGTTGGTCACTTTTCACGAATTCGGTCATTTCTGGGTCGCGCGGCGCTGTGGCGTCAAGGTTCTGCGTTTTTCCGTCGGTTTCGGCATGCCGCTGCTGCGCTGGCATGACAAAAAGGGCACCGAATTCGTTGTGGCCGCCATTCCGCTGGGCGGCTACGTGAAGATGCTCGACGAGCGCGAAGGTGAAGTGCCGGCCGATCAGGTCGACCAATCCTTCAATCGCAAGACCGTCCGTCAGCGTATTGCCATCGTGGCGGCGGGGCCGATAGCCAACTTTTTGCTGGCCATGGTTTTTTTCTGGGCCCTGGCCATGCTGGGCAGCGAGCAGGTACGGCCGGTCATCGGTGGGGTGGAGGCCGGCAGCGTCGCCGCCCGTGCCGGGCTGGGTGTCGGGCAGGAAATCGTTGCCATCGATGGGGAGCCGACATCGGGCTGGGCGGCGGTCAACCTGCAACTGGTGCGTCGCCTGGGTGAGAGCGGTTCGTTGCAATTGATGGTGCGCGAGCAGGGTTCCACGGTGGATTCGCCTCGCGAACTGATCCTGGACAACTGGCTCAAGGGCGCCGACGAGCCGGATCCGATCCGTTCCCTGGGGATCAAGCCATGGCGTCCGGCCTTGCCGCCGATACTCGCCGAACTCGACCCGAAAGGCCCGGCCCAGGCTGCAGGCCTGAAGACCGGTGATCGGCTGCTGGCGCTCGATGGCCTGCCGGTCAGTGACTGGCAGCAGGTGGTCGATTCGGTTCGTGTACGTCCGGACAGCAAGATAGTGCTGCGCGTCGAGCGCGATGGTGCGCCGATCGACGTCCCGGTAACCCTGGGCGCCCGTGGCGAGAGCAAGGCGCCGACCGGCTATCTGGGTGCCGGCGTCAAGGCTGTCAACTGGCCGCCGGAAATGATCCGCGAGGTCAGTTTCGGCCCTGTGGCGGCGATTGGCGAGGGCGCGCGTCGTACCTGGACCATGAGCATCCTGACCCTCGATTCGCTCAAGAAAATGTTGTTCGGCGAGCTCTCGGTAAAAAACTTGAGTGGACCGATAACCATTGCTAAAGTGGCGGGCGCTTCTGCCCAGTCGGGCGTCGCTGATTTCCTGAATTTCCTTGCTTATCTGAGCATTAGCCTGGGGGTTCTGAATTTGCTGCCCATTCCGGTACTGGATGGGGGGCATTTGTTGTTTTATCTGATCGAGTGGGCGCGTGGTCGTCCCTTGTCGGATAGGGTGCAAGGTTGGGGGATACAGATCGGTATCAGCTTGGTGGTCGGGGTGATGTTGCTTGCCTTGGTCAACGATCTGGGTCGTCTGTAACGCTTCGCTGAATTGCGAATCTGCCGCATTTTGCGGCAGTTTGTTTATTGCCAGTTGGAATAAGAAAGGACTTCATGAAACGTCTGCTGCTAACTGCGGTTCTCACCGTATTGATGATCGCCGAAGTTCACGCCGAGTCCTTCACTATCTCTGATATTCGCGTCAATGGCCTCCAGCGGGTCTCCGCGGGTAGTGTCTTTGGTGCCTTGCCGTTAAACGTCGGCGAGCAGGCGGATGATCGGCGTCTGGTGGAATCCACTCGCGCGCTGTTCAAAACCGGCTTCTTTCAGGATATCCAGCTGGGTCGTGATGGCAATGTACTGGTCATCACGGTAGTTGAGCGTCCATCGGTTGCCAGTATCGAGATCGAAGGCAACAAGGCGATCTCCACTGAAGACCTGATGAAGGGCCTCAAACAGTCCGGTCTGGCCGAAGGCGAGATCTTCCAGCGCGCCACCCTCGAAGGTGTTCGTAACGAGCTGCAACGCCAGTACGTTGCCCAGGGCCGTTACTCGGCCACCGTCGACACCGAAGTGGTGCCGCAGCCGCGCAACCGCGTAGGCCTGAAGGTCAACATCAATGAAGGCACGGTGGCGGCGATCCAGCACATCAACGTGGTGGGCAACACCGTTTTCCCTGATGAAGACCTGATCGACCTGTTCGAACTCAAGACCACCAACTGGCTGTCGTTCTTCAAGAACGACGACAAGTACGCCCGTGAAAAGCTCTCCGGTGACCTGGAACGTCTGCGTTCCTACTACCTGGACCGCGGCTATATCAACATGGATATCGCTTCGACCCAGGTGTCCATCACCCCGGACAAGAAGCACGTCTACATCACCGTCAACGTCAACGAAGGCGACAAGTACACCGTTCGTGACGTCAAGCTCAGCGGCGACCTGAAGGTGCCGGAAGACCAGGTCACCTCGCTGCTGCTGGTGCAGAAGGGCCAAGTGTTCTCGCGCAAGCTGATGACCACCACTTCCGAACTGATCACCCGTCGTCTGGGTAACGAGGGCTACACCTTCGCCAACGTCAACGGCGTGCCGCAACCGCACGATGAAGACCATACCGTCGACATCACCTTCGCCGTGGATCCGGGCAAGCGTGCCTACGTCAACCGCATCAACTTCCGTGGCAACACCAAGTCCGAAGATGAGGTGCTGCGCCGTGAAATGCGCCAGATGGAAGGTGGCTGGGCGTCGACCTACCTGATCGACCAGTCCAAGACCCGTCTGGAGCGCCTGGGCTTCTTCAAGGAAGTCAACGTCGAGACCCCGGCAGTACCGGGCGTCGATGACCAGGTCGATGTGAACTACAGCGTTGAAGAGCAGGCGTCCGGCTCGATCACCGCCAGCGTCGGTTTCGCCCAGAGCGCCGGCCTGATCCTCGGTGGTTCGATCACCCAGAACAACTTCCTGGGTACCGGTAACCGGGTCAGCGTTGGCTTGACCCGCAGCGAATACCAGACCCGCTACAACTTCGGTTTCGTGGACCCCTACTGGACTGCTGACGGTGTGAGCCTGGGCTACAACGCCTTCTATCGCACCACTGACTATGATGAGCTCGACTCCGACATCTCCAGCTATGCCGTGGACAGCCTGGGTGCAGGCGTAAACGTGGGTTATCCAATCAGCGAGACTTCGCGTCTGACGTTCGGTCTCACCGCACAGCAGGACGAGATCAGCACCGGGCGTTATACCGTTGACGAGATTTTTGACTTCGTTGAAAAGGAAGGCGACAAGTACCTGAACTTCAAGGCGTCTGTCGGTTGGTCCGAATCGACCCTGAACAAAGGTGTGCTGGCGACCCGTGGTCGTTCCCAGAGCCTGGTATTGGAAACTACCACCCCTGGCAGCGACCTCTCGTTCTTCAAGCTCGACTATCGTGGCCAACTGTTCCAGCCGCTGTCTGATAATTACACCATGCGCCTGCACACTGAGCTGGGTTATGGCGACGGTTATGGTTCCACCGACGGCTTGCCGTTCTACGAGAACTACTATGCTGGTGGTTTCAACTCGGTCCGTGGCTTCAAGGACAGCACCCTTGGTCCGCGCAGTACGCCAAGCAAGGGCACCAACCCGGGAACCATACGTGATCCGGACCAGGATCCGCTGCCGTTCGGTGGTAATGTCCTGATCCAGGGCGGTGTCGAGCTGTTGTTCCCGATGCCGTTCGTCAAGGATCAGCGCTCCTTGCGTACCTCGGTATTCTGGGACGTGGGTAACGTATTCGACTCTTCGTGCGAGGACACCACCAACGCCGACGGCACCAGGTCCAATACCAAGTGCAACGACATCAGCCTGAGCAACATGGCAAGTTCCGTGGGCGTGGGTGTGACCTGGGTCACCGCGCTCGGTCCATTGAGCTTCGCCCTGGCGATGCCGATCAAGAAACCGGATGACGCTGAAACCCAAGTGTTCCAATTCTCCCTCGGCCAGACGTTCTAAGCGTCTGACCCAAGATAACGACAATGGATTTTGTAGGAGTACATCGTGCGTAAGTTGACTCAATTGGTTCTCCTGGCGACCTTGATGGTCGCAGGTCCGGCTTTTGCCGACATGAAGATTGCCGTACTGAACTATCAGATGGCCCTGCTGGAATCCGACGCGGCGAAGAAATACGCCGTGGATGCTGAGAAGAAGTTCGGCCCGCAACTGACCAAGCTCAAGAGCCTGGAGAGCAGCGCCAAGGGTATCCAGGATCGTCTGGTCTCCGGTGGCGACAAAATGGCCCAGGGCGAGCGTGAGCGTCTGGAGCTTGAGTTCAAGCAAAAGGCTCGTGACTTCCAGTTCCAGTCCAAGGAGCTGAACGAAGCGAAAGCCGTTGCCGACCGCGAGATGCTCAAGCAGCTCAAGCCAAAGCTCGACCGGGCGGTGGAAGAAGTCATCAAGAAAGGTGGTTTTGACCTGGTGTTCGAGCGTGGTGCAGTGATTGACGTCAAACCCCAGTACGACATCACGCGCCAGGTTATCGAGCGCATGAATCAGCTGAAGTAATCCATGACAGCGATTATCAAGCTCGGCCAACTGGCTGAGTTCCTCGGCGCCACCCTGCGTGGCGACCCGGAGAAGGTCATCACTGGGCTAGCCACTTTACAAGAGGCTGGCCCAGCTCAGTTGAGCTTCCTGGCAAATCCTCAATATCGCAAATACTTGGCCGACAGCCGGGCCGCAGCGCTGTTGCTCAAGCCTGCCGATGCCGACGGGTTTGCAGGCGATGCGCTGATCGTGCCGGATCCCTATCTGGCGTATGCGCGGATTTCCCACCTGTTCGACCCCAAGCCCAAGTCGGCCCCCGGCATTCATCCCAGCGCGGTCATCGCGGCGGATGCGGTGGTTGATCCCACGGCCAGCATCGGTCCTTTTGTCGTCATTGAAAGCGCCGCCCGGGTCGGCCCGGGCGTCACGCTGGGCGCCCATTGCTTCATCGGTGCGCGCTGCGAGATCGGTGAGGGTGGCTGGCTTGCTCCGCGGGTCACGTTGTATCACGACGTGCGTATCGGAAAGCGGGTGGTGATCCAGTCGGGCGCGGTACTGGGCGGTGAAGGTTTCGGTTTTGCCAAGGAAAAGGGGATCTGGCAAAAGATCGCCCAGATCGGCGGCGTGACCATCGGTGATGACGTGGAAATCGGTGTCAACACCGCGATCGACCGTGGTGCCCTGTCTGATACGGTCATCGGCAATGGCGTCAAGCTCGACAACCAGATTCAGATCGCTCACAACGTCCAGGTCGGTGATCACACCGCCATGGCCGCCTGCGTAGGCATTTCCGGCAGCACCCGGATCGGCAAGCATTGCATGCTCGCCGGTGGTGTGGGGCTGGTGGGGCACATTGATATTTGTGACAACGTATTCCTCACCGGAATGACCATGGTGACCCATTCGATCACCGAGCCGGGTGCTTATTCTTCCGGCACGGCGATGCAACCGGCGGCCGAATGGCGCAAGAGCGCGGCCCGAATCCGCCAGCTCGATGACATCGCGCGGCGTTTGCGTCAGTTGGAAAAGCGTGTAGGGGACGTGACCCCTGACGGTAATGCTTCATCAGATGGCTGATACCATTTCCATATCAAGTGTGCACAGCCGCTAGACTGCCTCCTTGATTTGCTAGAGGGGCGCGCGTCGATCGTGCGCTTCCAATCTTTACATAGGCTTCCCCCCGAAATGATGGACATCAACGAGATTCGCGAATACCTGCCTCACCGTTACCCGTTCCTGCTGGTGGACCGGGTGGTGGAACTTGACGTTGAAGGCAAGCGGATTCGCGCCTACAAGAATGTCAGCATCAACGAACCGTTCTTCAATGGTCACTTTCCCGCGCATCCAATCATGCCCGGCGTGCTGATCATCGAGGCAATGGCTCAGGCTGCCGGGATCCTTGGTTTCAAAATGCTCGACGTGAAGCCTGCCGACGGCACGCTTTACTACTTCGTGGGCTCCGACAAGCTGCGTTTTCGCCAGCCGGTCACCCCGGGCGATCAGCTGATCCTCGAAGCCACATTCATCAGTTGCAAGCGCCAGATCTGGAAGTTCGAATGCCAGGCTTCGGTCGACGGCAAGCCAGTCTGCTCCGCTGAAATCATCTGTGCGGAACGCAAACTATGAGTTTGATTGACCCTCGCGCAATCATCGATCCGGCGGCAGTCCTGGCCGCCGATGTCGAGGTCGGCCCATGGTCGATCATCGGCCCAGGTGTGGAAATCGGCGAGGGTACGGTGATCGGGCCCCATGTAGTTCTCAAGGGTCCGACCCGGATCGGTCGGCACAACCGCATCTACCAGTTTTCTTCGGTAGGCGAGGACACGCCCGATCTCAAGTACAAAGGTGAAGAAACCCGGCTGGTCATTGGCGATCACAACGTGATCCGCGAAGGCGTGACGATTCACCGTGGCACCGTTCAGGATCGTTCCGAAACGACCCTGGGCAACCATAACCTGATCATGGCCTACGCCCATATCGGTCATGACAGCGTCATTGGCAACCATTGCATCCTGGTCAACAACACCGCATTGGCTGGCCACGTGCATGTGGACGACTGGGCGATCCTGTCCGGTTTCACCTTGGTCCATCAATATTGTCATATCGGCGCCCACAGCTTCTCGGGCATGGGCACCGCCATCGGCAAGGACGTACCGGCCTATGTCACTGTGTTCGGTAACCCGGCCGAAGCCCGCAGTATGAATTTCGAAGGCATGCGCCGTCGTGGTTTCAGCGAAGAGGCGATCACGGCATTGCGGCGCGCCTACAAGGTTGTGTACCGCCAGGGGTTGACCGTCGAACAGGCCCTTGTCGAGCTGGCCGAGGCTTCGGCGCAGTTCCCGGAAGTCGCGATATTCCGTGACTCCATCCAGTCCTCGACTCGCGGCATCACTCGCTAACCATGGCTAACTTGCGTATAGCACTGGTGGCGGGAGAGGCTTCCGGTGACATTCTGGGTGCCGGTCTGATGCGCGCGCTCAAGGCGCAGCACCCAGCAGTGGAGTTCATCGGTGTCGGTGGCCCCTTGATGCAGGCCGAAGGGCTGGCGTCATATTTCCCCATGGAACGCCTGTCGGTGATGGGGCTGGTTGAGGTGCTCGGACGTCTGCGCGAACTGCTGGCTCGCCGCAAGAAGCTGATCGCGACACTGATCGACGAAAAACCGGATGTGTTCATCGGCATCGATGCGCCGGATTTCACTCTCAATATCGAACTCAAGTTGCGTCAGGCCGGTATCAAGACGGTGCATTACGTCAGCCCCTCGGTCTGGGCCTGGCGGCAGAAGCGCGTGTTGAAAATCCGCGAAGGCTGCGACCTGATGCTCACGCTGCTGCCGTTCGAAGCCCGATTCTACGAAGAGAAGGGCGTGCCGGTACGGTTTGTCGGCCATACCCTGGCCGATACCATTCCCCTGGAAGCGGATCGTGACGCGGCGCGTCAGACGTTGGGCCTGCCCGACGGCCCGCTGGTGGCCTTGATGCCCGGTAGCCGTGGCGGCGAGGTCAGTCGCCTGGGAGGCTTGTTCTTCGACGCCGCCGAGCGTCTGCGAGCAATGCGTCCCGGCGTGCGTTTTGTTCTGCCCTGTGCCAGCCCGCAACGACGGGCTCAGCTTGAAGCGCTGCTGGCCGGGCGCGATCTGCCTGTCACATTGCTCGATGGCCGCTCTCATCTCGCACTGGCTGCGTGTGACGCCGTGTTGATTGCTTCCGGCACTGCTACCCTTGAGGCGTTGCTGTACAAACGCCCGATGGTGGTCGCCTATCGCCTGGCGCCGTTGACGTTCTGGATCCTCAAACGCATGGTCAAGAGCCCTTACATCTCCTTGCCCAATCTGTTGGCCCAGCGCTTGCTGGTGCCTGAATTGCTGCAGGACGAGGCAACCGCCGATGCGCTGGCCCGTACGTTGTCGCCCTTGATCGACGGTGGCCAGGAGCAGACCCGGGGCTTTGATGACATTCACCGTACCTTGCGCCGCGATGCCTCCAACCAGGCCGCCGACGCAGTATTGACCCTGATCGGCGCCAAACCATGAGTAACGTGAAATTGCAGATGGGCCTGGACTTCAATCTGGTGGCTGAAGTTGAAGAACTGGTGGCCGGTGTTGATGAGGTCGGTCGTGGTCCGTTGTGCGGCGCAGTGGTGACGGCAGCGGTGATTCTCGATCCAAACCGGCCCATTCTGGGCCTCAACGACTCCAAGAAGCTCACCGAAGCCCGTCGCGAAAAGCTCTACGACGAAATCTGCGAGAAAGCCCTGAGCTGGTGCATTGCCCGGGCTGAAGTGGAAGAGATCGACGAGCTGAATATCCTGCACGCCACCATGCTTGCGATGCAGCGTGCCGTGGAAGGCCTGCACATCACCCCGAAACTGGCGATGATCGATGGCAATCGGTGTCCGAAGCTGTCTATGCGCGCCGAAGCAGTCGTTCAGGGGGACGGCAAGGTGCCGGCCATTGCGGCGGCATCGATTCTGGCCAAGGTCAGCCGTGATCGGGAAATGAGCGCCTTTGAATTGATTTACCCGGGCTACGGCATCGGCGGCCACAAGGGCTACCCGACGCCCGTTCATCTGGAAGCGCTGGCGCGCCTTGGGCCAACGCCGATCCATCGGCGCTCGTTCGCGCCGGTGCGGCTGGCTTATGAAGCCCGTGAGGGTTTGATCGTAAGTCATCAGACTGCGGTCTCTTGATGCAGGCTTTTGTGGCAAGGCAATCATGCTGATGTTTTACCCAAGGCTCGGTACAATCCGGGCCTTGTTGTTTTCATGACTTAACGCAGGATCACTATGCCGGCTTCATTCGTTCATCTACGCCTGCACACTGAATACTCCCTGGTCGATGGCCTGGTGCGGATCAAGCCACTGGTCAAGACCCTGGTGGGCATGAACATGCCTGCTGTGGCGGTCACCGACCAGAACAACATGTGTTCGCTGGTCAAGTTCTACAAAAATGCCATGGGCGCCGGGATCAAGCCGATCTGCGGGGCCGACCTGTGGCTGTCGAACAAAGACCCGGACGCGCCGCTGAGCCGCATCAGCCTGCTGGTGATGAACGCCGTGGGTTACCGCAACCTCACCGAGTTGATCTCCCGCGGTTTTATCGATGGCCAGCGCAACGGCTCGATCATCATCGAGCGCGAATGGGTAGCTGAGGCCAATGAAGGTTTGATCATGCTGTCGGCGGCCAAGGAAGGTGAAATCGGCCTGGCCCTGCTCAGTGGCAATCCAGAAGAAGCCGAAGTGCTGGCCCGCGATTGGATGGCGGTGTTCCCGGACCGCTTCTACATTGAAGTGCAACGCACCAATCGCCCCAACGACGAAGAACACCTGCATGCCGCCGTGGCCCTGGCCGACAAGATCGGCGCGCCGCTGGTGGCGACCAACGACGTGCGCTTCATCAAGCAGGAAGATTTCGAAGCTCACGAAACCCGCGTCTGTATCGGTGAAGGCCGGGCGCTCGATGATCCGCGTCGTCCGAAAAACTACAGCGATCAGCAATACCTCAAAAGCGCCGAGGAAATGGCCGAGTTGTTCAGCGACCTGCCGGAAGCGCTGGAAAACACCGTCGAGATTGCCAAGCGCTGCAACATCGAAGTGAAGCTGGGCAAGCACTTCCTGCCCAACTTCCCGATCCCCGATGGCATGACCATCGACGAGTATTTCCGCAAGGTATCCTTCGATGGCCTGGACGAGCGCCTCAGCGTTCTCTTGCCCAAGGACACCACCGAAGATTACGAAGCCAAGCGCCAGGTCTATGTCGACCGGTTGAATTTCGAGCTGGATATCATCATCCAGATGGGCTTCCCCGGTTACTTCCTGATCGTGATGGACTTCATCCAATGGGCCAAGAGCAACGGCGTGCCGGTGGGGCCAGGCCGGGGGTCGGGTGCAGGCTCCCTGGTGGCTTACGTGCAGAAGATCACCGACCTCGACCCGCTGGAATATGACCTGCTGTTCGAACGTTTCCTCAACCCGGAACGGGTGTCCATGCCCGACTTCGACGTCGACTTCTGCATGGACGGTCGCGACCGGGTGATCGATTACGTGGCCGAGAAGTACGGCCGCAACGCGGTGAGCCAGATCATCACCTTCGGTTCCATGGCCGCCAAGGCTGTGGTGCGTGACGTGGCGCGGGTGCAGGGCAAGTCCTACGGTTTGGCGGATCGTCTGTCGAAGATGATCCCGTTCGAAGTCGGCATGACCCTGGAAAAAGCCTACGAGCAGGAAGAAATCCTTCGGGACTTCATCAAGGTCGATGAAGAAGCCGCGGAAATCTGGGAGATGGCCCGCAAGCTTGAAGGCGTGGTGCGTAACGTCGGCAAGCACGCCGGGGGCGTGGTGATCGCGCCGACCAAGCTGACTGACTTCTCGCCGATCTATTGCGATGAAGAGGGCGACGGCCTGGTAACCCAGTTCGACAAGGATGACGTCGAGGCGGCGGGCCTGGTGAAGTTCGACTTCCTTGGCCTGCGGACCCTGACGATCATCGACTGGGCGCTGAAAACCATCAACCGTGATCGGGCCAAGGTCGGCGATGCGCCGCTGGACATCGCGTTTATTCCGCTGGATGACAAGCCGACCTACAGCCTGTTGCAAAAAGCCGAAACCACGGCGGTGTTCCAGCTTGAATCCCGGGGTATGAAGGAGCTGATCAAAAAGCTCAAGCCCGACTGCCTCGAAGACCTGATCGCACTGGTGGCCCTGTTCCGTCCGGGCCCGCTGCAATCGGGCATGGTGGATGACTTTATCAACCGTAAGCACGGGCGCGCCGAGCTGGCGTACCCGCACCCGGATTATCAGTACGACGGCCTCAAGCCGGTACTGGCGCCGACCTACGGCATCATCCTGTACCAGGAACAGGTGATGCAGATTGCCCAGGTGATGGCCGGTTACACCCTCGGCGGCGCGGACATGCTGCGTCGGGCGATGGGTAAGAAAAAGCCCGAGGAAATGGCCAAGCAGCGCGGCGGTTTCATTGAGGGTTGTGCGAACAACGGCATTGATGCGGACCTGGCCGGTAACATCTTCGACCTGGTGGAAAAATTCGCCGGTTACGGCTTCAACAAATCCCACTCGGCCGCCTATGGTCTGGTGTCGTACCAGACCGCGTGGCTGAAGGCCCACTACCCGGCGCCATTCATGGCCGCGGTACTGTCGGCGGATATGCACAACACCGACAAGGTCGTGACCTTGATCGAAGAAGTGCGGACCATGAAGTTGCGCCTCGACGCGCCGGACGTGAACGCTTCGGAGTTCAAGTTCACGGTGAACGACGAAGGCCGCATCATTTATGGACTGGGGGCGATCAAGGGCGTGGGTGAAGGACCGGTGGAAGCCATCACCGAAGCCCGTCAGGACGGACCGTTCAAGGACCTGTTCGATTTTTGCGCCCGGGTCGATCTCAAACGCATCAACAAACGTACCCTCGACGGTTTGATCCGCAGCGGTGCATTGGACCGTCTGGGCCCGTACTTCCAGGATGAACCCAAGGCCTACCAGGCCAACATCGACCGCAACCGCGCGGTGCTGCTGGCGGCCATGGAAGAAGCGATCAAGGCCGCCGAGCAGACCGCCCGGACCCATGACAGTGGTCACGCCGACCTGTTTGGCGGGTTGTTTGTCGAGGAAGATGCCGATGTCTACGGTAATCACCGCAAGGCCAAGGAGCTGACGCTCAAGGAGCGTCTCAAGGGTGAGAAAGACACCTTGGGCCTGTACCTCACGGGTCACCCGATCGACGAGTACGAAGGCGAGATCCGCCGGTTCGCCCGCCAGCGCATCATTGATCTGAAGCCGGCGCGTGACACGCAGACCGTCGCCGGTATGATCATTGCCCTGCGGGTAATGAAAAACAAAAAGGGCGACAAGATGGGCTTTATCACCCTCGACGACCGCTCCGGGCGCATCGAGGCGTCGTTGTTTGCCGATGCGTTCCATTCGGCCCAGTCGCTGTTGCAGACTGACGCGATGGTTGTGGTGGAAGGCGAAGTCAGCAACGACGATTTTTCCGGTGGCCTGCGGCTGCGGGTCAAACGGGTGATGAGCATGGAAGATGCCCGGACCAACCTGGCCGAGAGCCTGCGCCTGAAATTGCAGACCCAGGATCTCAAGGGCGATCAGCTACGCTGGCTGGGGGAGTTGTTCAAGCGCCATCGCGGTGCTTGCCCGATTACCATGGAGTACGTGCGCCCCGACGCCAAGGCTGTGCTGCAGTTCGGCGAAGGCTGGCGGATCGATCCGGCGGATGCGTTGATTCAAGCCTTGCGTGACCAGTTTGGCAAAGACAACGTCTTCCTCCAATACCGTTGACGGCCAGGTGCCACTCCTGAACCTTGGAGCGGCCCTGATCTCGACCCGAATTTTTAATCTCGACCTGAACGCGCCTCTCCCTTAAGGTAGGGCGCGAATAGACAACCGGCCGGCCCAAGCTCTCTTGGACGTCGACCCAAGACGGACGCCTATGAACCCGAATTTTCTAGATTTCGAACAGCCGATCGCCGACCTGCAAGCCAAGATCGAAGAGTTGCGCTTGGTCGGTAATGACAATTCGCTGAATATCGGCGATGAAATCTCTCGTCTGCAGGACAAAAGCCGCACGCTGACCGAAGACATCTTTGGCAAGCTGACCAGCTGGCAGATCGCCCGCCTGGCGCGTCATCCGCGTCGTCCCTACACCCTGGACTATATCGAGCACATCTTCACTGAGTTCGATGAGCTGCACGGCGATCGGCATTTCTCCGACGACGCCGCGATCGTGGGGGGCGTCGCCCGTCTGGACGACCAGCCAGTGATGGTCATCGGCCATCAGAAAGGCCGCGAAGTCCGCGAGAAGGTGCGCCGCAACTTCGGCATGCCGCGTCCGGAAGGCTACCGCAAGGCCTGCCGCCTGATGGAAATGGCCGAGCGCTTCAAGATGCCGATCCTGACCTTCATCGACACGCCGGGCGCTTATCCGGGCATCGACGCCGAAGAGCGCAACCAGAGCGAAGCGATCGCCTGGAACCTGCGCGTAATGGCGCGACTGAAAACCCCGATCATCGCCACGGTGATCGGCGAAGGCGGTTCCGGCGGTGCGCTGGCCATTGGTGTCTGCGATCAACTGAACATGCTGCAATACTCCACCTACGCGGTGATCTCGCCGGAAGGCTGCGCCTCGATTCTGTGGAAAACCGCCGAGAAGGCGCCGGATGCCGCCGAAGCCATGGGCATCACCGCTGAGCGTCTCAAAGGCCTGGGTATCGTGGATAAAGTGATCAGCGAGCCTGTAGGCGGCGCTCATCGTGATCCGGCCGCGGCTGCGGCGCTGATTCGTGCCGAGCTGAGCTCGCAACTGTCGATGCTCAAGAAGTTCGACAACGAGGCGCTGCTGGCCCGTCGCTATGAGCGGCTGATGAGCTACGGTCTCTGATCCGACCGCAATACCCATGTGGGAGCGAGCCTGCTCGCGATACGGTTTAACATTCAACAAATGAGTTGACTGATATACCGCCATCGCGAGCAGGTTCGCTCCCACAGTTGTTTGTGCCAAGGCTGACTCCTATGAACTCAAGCGCGGATCTGCCAACCCGGCTCCTCACACAGCTATCCCCCTGGCGCAACGCCGTCACCTGGCGCATCGCCTTCTCCGGTGGCCTCGATTCCACCGTCCTGCTGCACCTGCTCGCGTCTCTCTCCAAAAATGAAGCCCTGCCACCGTTACGTGCTGTCCACGTCCATCATGGCCTTCAGGCTGTGGCCGATGCATGGCCGGACCATTGTCGCTCGGTCTGCAAGGCCCTTGGGGTGCCGCTGGAAGTAGTGAACGTGCAAGTCCCGGCCGGTGCCAGCGTCGAGCGTGCCGCCCGGGAGGCGCGCTATGCTGCCTTCGTGGCGCTGCTCCACAGCAATGAAGTGCTGCTCACCGGTCAACATCGCGACGATCAGGCTGAAACCCTGTTGTTTCGTTTGTTGCGCGGGGCAGGGGTGAGGGGCTTGTCGGCGATGCCTCGGCAGCGTCCTCTGGGCCAGGGGTACTTGCTGCGACCCTTGCTCGATGTGTCCCGGGCGGAGCTGGAAGCCTACGCGACGCAACAGGGCTTGAACTGGATCGAAGACCCTTCCAACGACGATCACCGGTACGCGCGCAATTTCCTGCGCCAGCGAATTTTCCCGGTATTGACCGAGCAGTGGCCCCAGACCTCGACGACCCTCGCTCGCAGCGCTGCGCACCTGAGTGAGGCGCAAGGCTTGCTGGATGACTTGGCGCGAATCGATCTGTACCGAGCCATCACGCCCTGCGCGTTCGACTGGCTTGGGTTGCGGTCGCTTGAGTTGGCCCCGTTGCGAGCCTTGTCGCCGGCCCGTCAGCGTAATGCGTTGAGTCATTGGCTGGTTTCGATGACAACGCTGCCCGACAGCGATCATTGGTCTGGCTGGGACTCGTTGCGCGATGCAGCGGACGATGCCCGGCCGATCTGGCGGCTGGCCGGTGGTGAACTGCACCGCGCCGGCGGACGCGTCTGGTGGTTATCCGACCGCTGGCTGCGACCGGCCGCAGGCCCCGTAGAATGGACGCTGACTGCTCAAGCATTGACCCTGCCAGACAACGGCACGGTGGCCCTCGACGGTAAAATGCCCGACGGACCGCTCTGCGTCCGCTATCGTCAGGGAGGTGAAGCCATGATGTTGCCTGGCCGCGGCCACCGGGACCTCAAGCGTTTGCTCAACGAAAGTGGTGTGCCGGCGTTTGCGCGCGGTCGATTGCCACTGCTGTATCGGGACGAGCAATTGCTGGCAGTGGCTGGCTTGCCAGGACTCGACAGCGGCATTGATGGCAACTGGCAACTGATCTGGCAGCCATGAAACCAAGATCTGGGTTTGAGCTGAAAGGGGCTTTCCGGTAGACTACGCTCCCTTCTTGATACAACTTCTGTGGATTCGCCTGAATTGCAGGAGTTGCCGATTACCAAGCAGTCTTTGCTGGGCGATTCCAAAAAATGTGTAGCGAGCAACGTACCGGTGATTTCACTTCCGGTCTGTCCCAACGCGGCGGTTTTTTTGAAAGGTGCACTGTGATTAATGCAGGTGATCGGGGGCTTCGGCCTTCCTTCGCTTTCCCCGGCGGCTCGGACCGCTTTAACGCAGACTTCTAGGGTTTTTCATGACGCGCTACATATTCGTCACGGGCGGTGTTGTTTCTTCATTGGGGAAAGGCATTGCCTCGGCTTCATTGGCGGCCATCCTGGAGGCGCGGGGACTTAAGGTCACCATGCTCAAGCTGGACCCGTACATCAACGTCGACCCGGGCACCATGAGCCCGTTCCAGCACGGTGAAGTGTTCGTCACCCACGACGGCGCCGAGACCGACCTGGACCTGGGCCACTACGAGCGGTTCATCCGCACGACCATGACCCAGAACAACAACTTCACCACCGGCCGTGTCTACGAGCACGTGCTGCGCAAAGAGCGCCGTGGTGATTACCTGGGGGCGACCATCCAGGTCATCCCGCACATCACCGACGAAATCAAGCGCCGCATCATCAAGGGTGCCGGCGACGCCGACGTGGCGATGGTCGAAATCGGCGGCACTGTGGGTGACATCGAGTCCCAGCCGTTCCTCGAAGCCATCCGCCAGTTGCGTTTCGAAATCGGCGCCAAGCGCGCGATGCTGATGCACCTGACCCTGGTTCCGTACATCGCCACCGCTGGCGAAACCAAGACCAAGCCCACCCAGCACTCGGTCAAGGAACTGCGCTCCATCGGCCTGCAGCCGGATGTGCTGATCTGCCGCTCCGACCACCCGATCGATATTTCTTCGCGGCGCAAGATCGCCCAGTTCACCAACGTTGAAGAGCGTGCGGTGATCGGCCTGGAAGACGCTGACACCATCTACAAGATCCCGGGCATCCTGCACTCCCAGGGCCTGGACGATTTCGTCGTCGAGCGTTTCGGCTTGCAGTGCGCCAGCGCCGACCTGTCCGAATGGGAAGCGGTGGTCGATGCCAAGCTCAACCCGGAACACGAAGTCACCATCGCCATGGTCGGCAAGTACATGGAGCTGCTGGATGCCTACAAGTCGCTGATCGAGGCGATGAGTCACGCCGGTATCAGCAACCGTACCAAGGTCAACCTGCGCTATATCGACTCTGAAGACATCGAGAACCAGGGCACCGGTCTGCTCGAAGGCGCCGATGCGATCCTCGTGCCGGGCGGCTTTGGCCTGCGGGGCGTGGAAGGCAAGATCACCGCTGTTCAATACGCTCGCGAAAACAAGGTGCCTTACCTGGGCATCTGCCTGGGCATGCAAGTGGCGGTCATTGAGTTCGCCCGTAACGTGATGGGCTGGAAGGACGCCAACTCCACCGAATTCGATCGCGCCAGCGGTCACCCGGTCGTGGGCCTGATCACCGAGTGGGAAGATGCCACCGGCGCTGTGGAAGTACGCACCGAAGCCTCCGACCTGGGCGGCACCATGCGTCTCGGTGCCCAGGAATGCCTGCTTGAAGCCGGCTCCAAGGTGCACGATTGCTACGCCAAGGATGTGATCGTCGAGCGTCACCGCCATCGCTACGAAGTGAACAACAACCTGCTGCCGCAACTGATCGAGGCCGGCCTGAAAATCTCCGGTCGTTCCGGTGACGGCGCGCTGGTGGAGGTGGTCGAAGCCCCGGATCATCCATGGTTCGTTGCTTGCCAGTTTCACCCCGAGTTCACCTCGACGCCACGGGACGGCCACCCGCTGTTCAGTGGTTTCGTGAAAGCCGCATTGGCTCAACACCAGAAGAAGGCATAAAACGATGGCCCAGAAGATCATTCGCGTCGGCGACATCGAGATTGCCAACGACAAGCCCATGGTGCTGTTCGGCGGCATGAACGTACTGGAAAGCCGTGACATGGCGATGCAGGTCTGCGAGGAGTACGTGAAGGTCGCCCAGAAGCTGGGCATCCCTTATGTCTTCAAGGCCAGTTTCGACAAGGCCAATCGCTCGTCCGTGACCTCTTACCGTGGCCCGGGCCTGGAAGAGGGCATGCGCATCTTCCAGGACATCAAACAAGCCTTCGGCGTGCCGATCATCACCGACGTCCACGAGCCTGAGCAGGCCGCGGTGGTCGCCGAGGTCTGCGACATCATTCAGTTGCCGGCCTTCCTGTCGCGCCAGACCGACCTGGTGGTCGCGATGGCCAAGACCGGTGCGGTGATCAACATCAAGAAAGCCCAGTTTCTCGCGCCCCAGGAGATGAAACACATCCTGAGCAAATGCGAAGAGGCCGGCAATGACCAGTTGATCCTCTGCGAGCGTGGTTCGAGCTTCGGCTACAACAACCTGGTGGTGGACATGCTTGGCTTCGGCATCATGAAGCAGTTCGAATACCCGGTGTTCTTCGACGTGACCCACGCGCTGCAAATGCCCGGTGGTCGTTCCGATTCCGCAGGGGGGCGGCGCGCCCAGGTCACCGACCTGGCCAAGGCCGGCATGAGCCAGTCCCTGGCAGGTCTGTTCCTCGAGGCCCACCCGGACCCGGACAATGCCAAGTGTGACGGCCCTTGTGCCTTGCGCTTGAACAAGCTGGAACCCTTCTTGTCTCAGCTCAAGGCGTTGGACGAACTGGTCAAGAGTTTTCCGACGATAGAAACCGCGTAACGCGGTTTTCTCCGGTAAAGTACCGCTCGATTATCGCTCTGGCCCGCTGGCCGCACTGCTTTTGTGGGAGCATGGCTTGCCAGCGATGACGTCCTTCGGGACCGTCGTCGGCAAGCCTTACTGTTACAGCGTTTCGTCAACTTTGGAGTGTTTACAACAATGGCAAAAATCGTCGACATCAAAGGTCGTGAAGTTCTCGACTCCCGTGGCAACCCCACTGTTGAAGCGGACGTGCTTCTCGACAACGGTATCATCGGCAGCGCCTGCGCGCCGTCCGGTGCTTCCACTGGCTCGCGCGAAGCGCTGGAGCTGCGTGATGGCGACAAGAGTCGTTACCTGGGCAAGGGCGTGCTCAAAGCCGTCGCCAACATCAATGGTCCGATCCGTGACCTGTTGCTGGGCAAGGATCCTGCCGACCAGAAAGCCCTCGATCACGCGATGATCAAGCTCGACGGTACCGAAAACAAAGCCACCCTGGGCGCCAACGCGATCCTCGCCGTGTCCCTGGCCGCTGCCAAGGCTGCCGCCCAGGACCAGGACCTGCCGCTGTACGCACACATCGCCAACCTCAACGGTACCCCGGGTGTCTACTCGATGCCGGTGCCGATGATGAACATCATCAACGGTGGCGAGCACGCCGATAACAACGTCGACATCCAGGAATTCATGGTCCAGCCAGTGGGCGCCAAGTCCTTCTCCGAAGGCCTGCGCATGGGCACCGAGATTTTCCATCACCTCAAGGCTGTGCTGAAGGCCCGTGGCCTGAGCACTGCCGTTGGCGACGAAGGCGGTTTCGCACCGAACCTGGCGTCCAACGAAGACGCGCTGAGAGTGATCTCCGAAGCCGTGGCCAACGCAGGTTACAAGCTGGGCACCGACGTGACCCTGGCCCTGGACTGCGCGGCCAGTGAGTTCTTCGAAGACGGCAAGTACAACCTGTCCGGTGAAGGCCAGGTATTCACCGCCGAAGGTTTTGCCGACTACCTCAAGGGCCTGACCGAGCGCTACCCGATCATCTCCATCGAAGATGGCCTGGACGAGTCCGACTGGGCCGGCTGGAAAATCCTCACCGACAAGATCGGCGAAAAAACCCAGCTGGTAGGCGACGACCTGTTCGTAACCAACACCAAGATCCTGAAAGAAGGCATCGACAAGAAGATCGCCAACTCGATCCTGATCAAGTTCAACCAGATCGGCACCCTGACCGAAACCCTGGAAGCCATCCAGATGGCCAAGGCCGCCGGCTACACTGCCGTGATCTCCCACCGCTCCGGCGAAACCGAAGATTCGACCATTGCCGACCTGGCCGTGGGCACTGCGGCAGGCCAGATCAAGACCGGTTCGCTGTGCCGTTCCGATCGCGTCTCCAAGTACAACCAACTGCTGCGTATTGAAGAGCAGTTGAACGGCAAGGCCAAGTACAACGGTCGTGCCGAGTTTCGCGGTTAAGCGGTAGATGGTAAAAAGACACCGGATGATGTCAAAAAAGTCGCAATAGCGGCGGTTTTGCCTCTAATCTGATGCCTTATCAAGCACAAGCCTGGTTTTTCCAGGCTTCGTGCTATCAGACGCTTCAAAGTGTGGCATGGCTGTCTTTTTCACTGGAAACCTGAGATTCGATGCGCAGTCCCAATTGGTTGTTTCTTGTCTTGCTCCTGTTGCTGGCTGGCCTGCAGTACCGCCTTTGGGTGGGTAATGGCAGCCTGGCGCAAGTGGCGGACCTGACTCAGCAGATTGCCGAACAGCATGCCGAAAACGAGGCGTTGCTGGAGCGTAACCGGGTGATGGACGCCGAAGTCAGTGAACTGAAAAAAGGCATGGAGACCGTTGAAGAGCGGGCTCGCCATGAACTGGGCATGGTTAAAGAGGGCGAAACCCTCTACCAGTTGGCCCAATGAGTATCCGTTTGCCGGCCTTCTGGGCCGTGATTCCTGCCGCGGGCGTTGGAGCCCGTATGGCTGCGGACCGTCCCAAGCAATACCTGCAACTGGGCGGACGCACAATTCTCGAACACAGCCTTGGCTGTTTCCTCGATCATCCGACCGTAAAAGGCGTGGTGGTCAGTATTGCACACGATGACCCTTATTGGCCGACCCTGGCCTGTGCCAGCGATACACGCATCCAGCGCGTGGACGGTGGCGAACAACGTTCGGATTCGGTGCTCAATGCCTTGCTGCATCTTCACGGACAGGGTGCCGATGATCACGACTGGGTCTTGGTGCACGACGCCGCCCGGCCCAACCTGGCCCGGGACGATCTGGACACATTGCTCAGGGAACTGGCGAATGATCCGGTCGGCGGCCTCCTGGCTGTGCCGGCGCGTGACACCCTCAAGCGAGTCGACAAGCACGGCCGTGTAGTGGAAACCGTTGACCGCAGCGTCATCTGGCAAGCCTATACACCGCAAATGTTTCGTCTCGGAGCCCTGCACCGGGCCCTGGCTGACAGCCTGGTGGCCGATGCCATGATTACCGACGAAGCGTCCGCCATGGAATGGGCAGGTCAAGCGCCACGCCTGATCGAAGGGCGGGCCGATAACCTCAAGGTCACACGCCCTGAAGATCTGGAGTGGTTGCGCCAGCGTTGGGCGAATCGCCATTAAGTGGAATCGCCATCGCGAGCAGGCTCGCTCCCACAAGGCACTTTGGCTGTACACAAAATTTGTAGCCGCTGAAGATCCAGTGTGGGAGCGAGCCTGCTCGCGATAGCAATCGCTCAGATAACATAAAAACCAGTGTTACCCCCGATACTCCGGCCGCTGCGCCAACCCCTCCTTCAAGTAATCCACCAACTTGCGCACCTTCGGCGACAAATGCCGTTGCTGCGGATACAACGCCCACACCGCTGTATTCGGCGGCTGGTGAGCCTCTAACAGCGATATCAACGCCCCGCTGTGCAAATGCTCCAACACGTAATAATCCGGCAACTGACACAATCCCACCCCTTGCAAAGCCGCATCCAGCACCGCCTGCCCGCTGTTACAACGCCAGTTTCCCTGCACTCGTTGGGAAAATTCCCGCCCGTTCTGCTCCAGTTGCCAGAGGTCGGAGCTGCCGATCAGGCAATTGTGGCGGCTCAATTCCGACAAGCTATGGGGCCGACCGTAGCGCTCCAGGTAGGACGCCGATGCGCACAGGTACATGCGCCGTGGCGCCAGTCGCGTGGCAACCAGGCGTGAGTCCTGCAAACGGCCCAGGCGAATCGCCAGGTCCAGGCCTTCGTGAACCAGATCGAGGGGGCGGTTGCTCAGTTCGATGTCCACCCGCAATTGCGGATAAAGCGTCATGAACCGTGTCACCAGCGGCACAATGAACCGCTCGCCGTAGGCCACGGCACAGGTCATGCGCAACATGCCCTTGGGTTCGCTGGTGAGGTCGCCCACCGCCCGCAGTGCTTCTTCGCGTCCGTCCTGCAGGCGCTGGCAATGCTGCAAGAACGTCTGGCCGGCCTCGGTCAGAGTGACCCTGCGGGTACTGCGATACAGCAGTCGTGTCTGCAGACGCTCTTCAAGCCGTACGATTTGTCGACTGATGTGGGAAGACGAAACGCCCAGGCGTTCGGCGGCGGCGGTGAATTGGCTGCATTCGGCCACGGCGACGAATTCGTCAATGCCCTCCCAGCGGTTATCGGACATGAATGATTATCCCTGTGCAGCAATAATGTTTTGCTTTTGGTTGGATTATTCATCGTCCGGTGAGGGATTACACTCCCTGTCTTGTTTTTATTTGCTGGAGACTCCCCATGATCAAGTCACGCGCGGCCGTTGCCTTCGAGGCCAAGAAACCCCTGGAAATCGTTGAAGTCGACGTCGCCATGCCCAAGGCGGGCGAAGTGTTGCTGCGCGTGGTGGCCTCGGGTGTCTGCCACACCGATGCCTACACCTTGTCGGGCGCTGATCCGGAAGGGATCTTCCCGTCGATCCTCGGCCATGAAGGTGGCGCCATCGTCGAAGCTATCGGCGAAGGCGTGACGTCGGTGGCCGTGGGCGATCACGTCATTCCGCTGTACACGCCGGAATGCGGGCAGTGCAAATTCTGTAAGTCGGGCAAGACCAACCTGTGTCAGGCGATTCGCGCCACCCAAGGCAAAGGCCTGATGCCAGATGGCACCTCGCGCTTTTCCTACAAGGGTGAGACGATTTTCCACTACATGGGGACCTCGACGTTCTCCGAATACACCGTATTGCCAGAAATTTCCGTGGCGAAAATCCCCAAAGAAGCGCCGCTGGAAAAAGTCTGCCTGCTGGGGTGCGGCGTCACCACCGGTATCGGCGCGGTCCTCAACACCGCCAAGGTCAAGCCGGGTGACACCGTGGCGATCTTCGGCCTGGGCGGCATTGGCCTGTCGGCGGTGATTGGTGCGGTGAAAGCCAAGGCATCGCGCATCATTGCCATCGACATCAACCCGGCCAAGTTCGAAATCGCCAAGCAACTGGGTGCCACCGATTGCGTCAACCCGAAGGATTTCGACCGTCCGATCCAGGAAGTCATCGTCGACATGACGGACGGCGGCGTGGACTTTTCCTTCGAGTGCATCGGCAATGTGCAGTTGATGCGCGCCGCATTGGAATGCTGCCACAAGGGCTGGGGCGAGTCGGTGATCATCGGTGTGGCCGGGGCCGGCCAGGAAATCGCCACCCGTCCATTCCAGTTGGTGACCGGGCGCGTCTGGCGCGGTTCGGCGTTTGGCGGCGTGCGCGGGCGCAGCGAATTGCCAAGCTACGTGGAAATGGCCGAGAAGGGCGAGATTCCGCTGGATACCTTCATCACCCACACCATGGGCCTGGAAGATATCAACAAGGCGTTCGACCTGATGCATGAAGGCAAGAGCATCCGTACCGTTATTAATTTCTAAGGAGCAGCCATGAGCTTCAAGCCACAAGCTGCAAGTCGGTACACCGCCACTTGCCGCTTGAAGCTTGTCGCTTGCAGCTGAAATGCCAATGAACCTTGAAAACATTTCCTGCCAGAAAAGCTTCGGCGGCTGGCACAAGCGTTACCGGCATCGTTCCGAAGTGCTTGGTTGTGACATGGTGTTTGCCGTGTACCTGCCGCCCCAGGCCGAGCAGGGCGGCAAGTTGCCTGTGGTGTATTGGTTGTCCGGGTTGACCTGCACCGACGAGAACTTCATGCAAAAGGCCGGCGCCCAGCGCATGGCTGCCGAACTGGGCCTGATTATTGTCGCGCCGGACACCAGCCCGCGCGGCGCCGACGTGCCGGGCGATCCGGACGGTGCCTGGGACTTTGGCCTGGGTGCGGGGTTTTATCTGAACGCCACGCAGGAACCGTGGGCGCGGCACTATCGGATGCATGACTACGTGGTGCAGGAATTGCCGGCCTTGGTCGAAGCGCATTTCCCGGCCTCGGATAAGCGCGGCATCAGTGGTCACTCCATGGGGGGCCACGGCGCGCTGGTCTGCGCTTTGCGTAACCCGGGGCGTTACCGCTCGGTGTCGGCATTTTCGCCGATCAACAATCCGATGGATTGCCCGTGGGGCCAGAAGGCGTTTTCTCGTTATCTGGGGGAAGACCGCTCGAAGTGGCGTGAGTGGGATGCCTGTGCATTGATCGCCGAAGCTGGCGAAAAGCTGCCGTTGCTGGTGGATCAGGGCGATCGCGATGATTTCCTGGCCAACCAGCTCAAGCCCGAAGCCTTGCAGCAAGCGGCCAAGGCTGCCGGTCATCCGTTGGAGTTGCGCCTGCAACCGGGCTACGACCACAGCTACTTCTTCATCGCCAGCTTCATTGAGGATCACTTGCAACATCATGCCCACGCTTTAGGGGGCTCTTAGTCTGTTTCCCCTTGGCGAGGGAGCTAATTGAGGGCGCTCCCCACGCTGAATGCAGGTAGAATCACGCCCTGACAAAAATCGGGGCGTTTTTTTATGCGTATTGGCCACGGCTACGATGTTCACCGTTTCGCTGAAGGCGACTTCATTACTCTGGGCGGCGTGCGTATTGCACACAGCTTCGGGCTGCTCGCGCATTCTGACGGTGACGTCCTGCTGCACGCCTTGAGCGACGCCTTGCTTGGCGCGGCCGCGCTGGGGGATATTGGCAAACATTTCCCCGACACCGACCCGCAGTTCAAGGGCGCCGACAGCCGGGTGCTGCTGCGCCATGTGGTCTCGCTGATCCACGCCAAGGGCTGGAAAGTCGGCAATGTCGATAACACCATCGTCGCCCAGGCGCCAAAAATGGCGCCACACATCGAAACGATGCGTCGGTTGATTGCCGAGGACCTGCAAGTTGAGCTGGACCAGGTCAACGTGAAAGCCACCACCACCGAGAAACTTGGTTTCGTCGGTCGCGAAGAAGGCATTGCCGTTCATAGCGTTGCCTTGTTGCTGCGCCCATGACCGAACTGGAACTATTAGGCCCCCGTGCCTACGGCGAGTCGTTGGGCAGCGCAGTACTCAAGGCCACTGCTGAAGATTTTCAGGTCGACGAAGTGCTCGACATCCCGCTCACGGGCGAAGGCGAGCACTTATGGATCTGGGTTGAAAAACGCGGTTTGAACACTGAAGAAGCAGCCCGGCGAATTGCCAAGGCCGCTGGCGTATCGTTGCGCACCGTCAGTTATGCCGGTCTCAAGGACCGCCAGGCGCTGACCCGCCAGTGGTTCAGCGTCCAGTTGCCGGGCAAGGCCGACCCGGACCTGTCGGCGGCCGAAAACGAAACGCTGAAGATCCTCAAGACCGGTCGCCATAAACGCAAGCTGCAACGCGGCGCGCACTCGGCCAATGGCTTTACTTTGCGCCTGACCCAGTTCAAGGGCGATCCAGCGGCGATCGATGCGCGTCTGCAACAGATCGCCCGTCTGGGCATTCCCAATTATTTCGGCGCCCAGCGCTTCGGGCATGACGGCGGTAACCTCGTCGATGCCCGCGCCTGGGCGGCGCGCAAGGCTTTGCCGGAACAGCGCAATGTGCGTTCGCGGCTGTTGTCCACCGCCCGCAGTTTTCTGTTCAACCGGGTGTTGGCGGCTCGGGTGGCCGATGGCACCTGGCAGCACGCGCAGGTGGGCGACTTGCTGGCCTTCACTGACAGCCGCAGTTTTTTCCCCGCCGGCGAGGCCGAGTGCAGTGACCCACGCCTGGCGATTCTCGACCTGCACCCCACCGGGCCGCAGTGGGGCGAGGGACCTTCGCCTGCCGCCGGCGCGGTCCATGATCTGGAGCAGGCCATCGCCGAGGCGGAGGCCGATCTGCGCGACTGGTTGATAAACGCGGGAATGAGTCACGAACGTCGCATCCTGCGACTGCCCATTGGCGGCCTGTCGTGGCATTATCCCTCGCCTGACATTCTGCAACTGGAATTCGTCCTGCCGGCCGGATGTTTCGCCACTGTCTTGGTGCGCGAACTCGTCGATCTGGTGCCGGTGGGGCAGACGGACAGCCCATGCGTATTCTGATTTCTAACGACGACGGGGTGACAGCACCCGGCCTTGCCGCGCTTTATGCTGCGCTGGCGGATTTTGCCGAATGCGTGGTCATCGCCCCGGACCAGGACAAAAGCGGCGCCAGCAGTTCGCTGACGCTCGACCGACCATTGCACCCGTGCTATCTGGATAATGGTTTCATCAGCCTCAACGGCACCCCCACCGACTGCGTGCACCTGGGCCTCAACGGCTTGCTGGAGCGCGAGCCGGACATGGTGGTTTCGGGCATCAACCTGGGGGCCAACCTGGGGGATGACGTGCTTTACTCCGGCACCGTGGCCGCCGCCCTTGAGGGCCGTTTCCTCGGGCATCCGTCGTTTGCCTTTTCGTTTGTTTCGCGGCAAGTCGATAATCTGCCTACTGCCGCCTACTTCGCTCGCAAGTTGGTCGAGGCCCATGGCGAGCTGGACCTGCCACCGCGCACGGTGCTGAACGTGAATATTCCGAACCTGCCACTGGATCACATCCGAGGCATCCAGCTCACTCGCCTGGGTCATCGTGCCCGCGCGGCCAAACCCATGCAGGTGGTCGATCCCCGGGGCAAGGCCGGTTACTGGATCGCCGCCGCCGGTGATGCCGAGGATGGCGGGCCGGGCACCGATTTTCATGCAGTGATGCAAGGCTATGTCTCGATAACGCCGTTGCAGCTGGATCGGACCTTCAACGATGCTTTTCGAACGCTCGATGGCTGGCTGGAGGGGCTGCGCTGATGGCTCGCGAGCAAGACGATATACTGCGCCGCGGAATCGGCATGACCTCCCAGCGTACCCGGGAGCGCCTGATTCAACGGCTCTATGAAGAAGGCCTTTCCAACGCCCAGGTGCTGGAAGTGATTCGCCGCACCCCACGGCATTTGTTCGTCGATGAAGCCTTGGCCCATCGCGCCTACGAAGACACCGCATTGCCGATCGGCCACAACCAGACCATTTCCCAGCCTTATATGGTGGCCCGCATGAGCGAGTTGCTGCTGGAGGCGGGGCCGCTGGACAAGGTGCTGGAGATTGGCACCGGTTCGGGTTACCAGACGGCGGTGTTGTCGCAGCTGGTGGAGCGGGTATTTTCCGTGGAGCGGATCAAGGTGCTGCAGGATCGCGCCAAGGAACGCCTGGTGGAACTGAACCTGCGCAATGTGGTGTTTCGCTGGGGTGATGGCTGGGAAGGCTGGCCGGCCCTGGCACCTTATAACGGCATCATCGTGACCGCCGTTGCCACTGATGTGCCCCAGGCCTTGCTGGATCAACTGGCTCCCGGCGGCCGGCTGGTGATTCCGGTGGGGGCTGGTGAAGTCCAGCAGTTGATGCTGATCGTGCGCGAAGAACAGGGTTTTTCTCGCCACGTGCTGGGGGCGGTTCGGTTCGTTCCGTTGCTTAACGGGCCATTGGCCTGAGCATTTATAAACAGACGCTGAATTCCGTGGCGTGGGTTGTGTCTTACACCGGCGCTGATCAATTAACCGTTGATTGGTTAAACGGATTGCAACGGCGTCGAGCAAACGTGTGCGGCAGCGCCTCGCGCTTCATTAATAGAGGTGGGGTTGCGGCCAGCTGTATTTGTAATACCGTTGCCTGCACAGGCAGTTTCCAATTTTTCAACCACCACAAAGGGAGCGGCGGGTGAGTCTCACAGTCATTGCGCAGCGTATGGGTATCACGAGCTTTCAGCGCCTGGTGACTGGCCTTGTCTTGAGTACCTTGCTGGTCGGTTGCTCCAGTACCCCGTCGGGTAACGTCCGGGTTGTCGATCGCACCAACGCAACGCCTCAACGTCCTACAGTAACGACCGGTCAGTATGTAGTCCGTCGCGGTGATACGCTGTTTTCCATCGCTTTTCGCTATGGCTGGGACTACAAAGCCCTCGCAGCGCGAAACAACATTCCTGCGCCTTATACGATTCATCCGGGTCAGAGAATTCGCTTTGATGGGCGCAGTGGTTCAACGCCTACCGCGGTGGTGACTCAGTCCGGTTCGACGGCTTCGTCGTCGAGTAGAACCACGGTGATTCAACGTCCGGTCGGTGCCGCAACGGCAACAGTACCGTCCGTCGCGAGCAAACCGACACCTGCTCCTACCCCCGCGCCAGGCCCCAGCCCGAGCGGCTGGGGATGGCCTTCTAATGGCGTTCTTATTGGAAAATTCTCTTCAAACGGTAGTTTGAATAAAGGAATTGATATCGCCGGGGATTTGGGACAGCCTGTTTTAGCCGCGTCTGATGGCACGGTTGTGTACGCCGGGAGTGGTTTAAGGGGCTACGGCGAACTCGTGATCATCAAACACAGCGATACCTACGTCAGTGCCTACGGTCACAACCGCAGGCTGTTGGTTCGGGAGGGGCAGCAGGTCAAGGTCGGGCAAAAAATTGCCGAAATGGGATCAACGGGAACGGACCGGGTGAAACTGCATTTTGAGATTCGCCGACAAGGTAAGCCAGTCGATCCGCTGCAATTCCTGCCACGTCGTTGATTTGATTGTCAGCCTGTTCCGTCACGTAGAGGGAACAGGCTCCAGCGTTGCCAAGGATAAAGGCGTCGCTTGAGCTTGAGGTCGAACTCACCAAAGGACTATAACAATGGCTCTCAGTAAAGAAGTGCCGGAGTTTGACATCGACGATGAGGTTCTCCTTATGGAGACCGGCATCGCTATGGATTCGATGTCGAATGATGAAGGGGCGACTCCACCTTCCGTTCGTGCCAAATCCAGACACTCCGCTTCGCTTAAACAACATAAGTACATCGACTACACACGGGCGCTGGACGCCACTCAGCTGTACCTCAACGAAATCGGCTTCTCGCCGCTGCTCTCCCCCGAGGAAGAAGTTCATTTTGCGCGTCTGTCGCAAAGTGGCGACCCGGCCGGGCGAAAACGCATGATTGAAAGCAACCTGCGCCTGGTGGTGAAAATCGCCCGACGCTACGTCAATCGTGGCCTATCGCTGCTGGACCTGATCGAAGAGGGTAACCTGGGGCTGATTCGCGCTGTCGAGAAATTCGACCCCGAGCGAGGCTTCCGTTTCTCGACCTACGCGACTTGGTGGATTCGCCAGACCATCGAGCGGGCGATCATGAATCAGACCCGGACCATCCGGTTGCCGATCCATGTGGTCAAGGAGCTGAACGTCTACCTGCGGGCTGCCCGTGAACTCACCCAAAAGCTCGACCACGAACCCTCACCCGAAGAGATCGCCAACCTGCTGGAGAAACCGGTGGGCGAGGTCAAGCGCATGCTTGGGCTCAACGAGCGGGTTTCTTCGGTTGATGTCTCGCTGGGGCCGGACTCGGATAAGACCCTGCTGGACACGCTCACCGATGACCGACCTACCGACCCGTGCGAACTGCTCCAGGACGATGACTTGTCCCAGAGCATCGACCAGTGGCTCTCGGAGCTCACGGACAAGCAACGGGAAGTGGTGATTCGCCGCTTCGGCTTGCGCGGTCATGAAAGCAGCACCCTTGAAGATGTGGGCCTGGAAATTGGGCTGACCCGTGAGCGGGTCAGGCAGATTCAGGTCGAAGGCCTCAAACGTCTTCGGGAGATCCTGGAGAAGAACGGCCTGTCGAGCGAGTCGTTGTTCCAATAACGGGAACGCACGCGTAATAAGAAAAGCCCCGACTGGTTCGGGGCTTTTTCGTTTCTTTGGCGGCTGTTGCAGCGCTTACTCTGTTTGCCGGCTTGGCGTGTAAGCTTTTGCCTAGTGTTGCGTAAGCGTTTGGTTTCCCGTCGAAGGGATAGACGACTATAAAGGCCGTCGTATTTTTCGTATGTTGTTGATATATAGCTATATTTTTATGTATTTCAGTCCTGTGACGAGGCACGGCGACGGCGTTTGGCCAATTGCACTCGCTGGGGAAAATACTAATATCAGTCCTGTGTCGACGGACAGACACACCTGTCACGGACGATGGGGAAGGAAGGACATCGCAGGATGCGATTCATCAGGACGATGAAAAGGATCAAAGGGATTAGGGAAAAAATGTGGGCGGGTCAAACCGCCCCTTTTTTTTGCCTGCGATTTATTGAATCCGAGAAAACAAAAAGGCCCGCAAGGGGCCTTTTTCAACGAGCGCAGGGGTGATATCAGCGTTCGAGTTCTTTGAGCTTGTCTGGCTTGCCATCCCACTCATCGGCTTCTGGCAGCTTGTCTTTCTTTTCGGTGATATTTGGCCAGATGTCCGCCAGTTCGGCGTTCAGCTCGATGAAGTTCTCCATGCCGGCCGGCACTTCGTCTTCCGAGAAGATGGCAGTCGCCGGGCATTCCGGTTCACACAGGGCGCAATCGATGCACTCGTCCGGGTGAATGACCAGGAAGTTCGGCCCTTCGTAAAAGCAGTCCACCGGACAGACTTCTACGCAGTCGGTGTACTTGCACTTGATGCAGTTGTCGGTGACGACGAAGGTCATTTCTAATTCTCTCCTCAGGCGGCGGCAGCGGAACCCCTTCACGGTGGGCTCGCCAGGTTCGGGAGCGATAGTCTGCGGACCAGGCTAATAGTCCGCAGCATCCCAAACCGCGCGAGATTCTACCAGCTTGAACGCCAGTGCGTTAGATCCGTGTCTTCAATGAATAAAGCAATTCAAGTGCCCGACGTGGCGTCAGGTCGTCCAGATCCACTTTGGCCAGTTCATCAAGCACCGGATGCGGCAGGCTGGCGAACAGGTCGCTCTGCTGCGGAGCCGCCGGTTTGCCTTTGCTCGGGCGCGGTGTTTCGTGGGGCAGGCTGGTGGTTTCCAGACGGCTCAGATGCTCGCGCGCACGGCTGATCACTTCGCTGGGGACGCCGGCCAGTTGCGCCACCGCCAGGCCGTAGCTCTGGCTGGCCGGGCCGGGCAGCACATGGTGCAGGAATACGATGCGCTCGTTGTGCTCGGTGGCATTGAGATGCACGTTAGCCACCAGTGGCTGGCTTTCCGGCAGTACGGTGAGTTCGAAATAGTGGGTGGCAAACAGCGTGTACGCCCGCAGGTGCGCCAGCCGTTCGGCCGCTGCCCAAGCCAGGGAGAGGCCGTCGAAGGTGCTGGTGCCGCGTCCGACCTCGTCCATCAGCACCAGGCTGCGTTCGGTGGCGTTGTGCAGGATGTTCGCGGTTTCGCTCATTTCCACCATGAAGGTCGAACGCCCGCCGGCCAGGTCATCGCTGGAACCGATGCGGGTAAAGATCCGGTCCACCAAGGACAATTCGCAACTGGCTGCCGGTACGAAACTGCCAATGTGGGCCAGCAGCACGATCAAGGCGGTCTGACGCATGTAGGTGGATTTACCGCCCATGTTCGGACCGGTGATCACCAGCATGCGGGTGTTGTCATCCAGGCTCAGGTCGTTGGCCACGAACGGCGTGGTCAATACCTGCTCAACCACCGGGTGACGACCCTGGGTGATGCGCATGCACGGCTCGCTGACAAACCGCGGGCAGTTGAGGTCCAGGTTCAGCGCGCGTTCGGCCAGGTTGCTCAGCACGTCCAGCTCCGCCAAGGCGCCGGCGGTGTCCTGCAGCGGCGGCAGTTGGCTGATCAAGTCTTCGAGCAGCGCCTCATAAAGCATCTTTTCCCGGGCCAGGGCGCGGCTCTTGGCCGACAACGCCTTGTCTTCGAACGCCTTGAGTTCCGGGGTGATGAAACGCTCGGCGCCTTTGAGCGTCTGGCGACGAATGTAGTCAGCTGGCGCCTGTTCGGCCTGTTTGCTCGGCAATTCGATGAAGTAACCGTGGATACGGTTGTAACCGACCTTGAGATTGGCCAGGCCGGTACGGGCTTTTTCCCGGGCTTCGAGGTCGATCAGGAACTGCCCGGCGTTCTCGCTCAGCGATTGCAACTCGTCGAGTTCGGCGTCGTAGCCGGTTTTCAGCACACCGCCGTCACGGATCACCGCTGGCGGGTTGTCGATAATGGCCTTTTCCAGCAGCGCAGCCAGCTCCGGGTAAGTGCTGGTGGTGCGCGCCAGTTGTTGCAGGTGCGGCGCTTCCAGGTCGGTCATCGCCACCTGAAGCTCGGGCAGGGCGCCGAGGGCATCGCGCAGGCGCGCCAGGTCACGGGGGCGGGCGTTGCGCAGGCCGATACGCGCCAGGATCCGCTCGATGTCCCCGATTTCCTTGAGTTGCGGTTGCAACTGCTCGAAGCGATAACGATCCAGCAGGCAGGTAATAGAGCTCTGACGCGCCAGCAGCACCGTCAGGTCTCGCAGCGGACGGTTCAGCCAACGGGTCAGCAGACGGCTGCCCATGGCGGTCTGGCAGCGATCGACCACCGATTGCAGGGTGTTGTCGCGCCCGCCGGCCAGGTTGGTGTCCAGCTCCAGGTTGCGTCGGCTCGCGCCGTCCAGCACCACGGTGTCATCCAGGCGCTCATGACGCAGGCTGCGCAAGTGGGGCAGGGCGGTGCGCTGGGTTTCCTTGGCGTAAGCCAGCAGGCAGCCGGCAGCGCTAATGGCCAGGGTCAGGTTTTCGCAACCGAAGCCTTTAAGGTCCTGAGTGGAGAACTGCTGGCAGAGACTTTTCAGCGCCGAGTCGCGCTCAAAATCCCACGGCGCCCGGCGCCGCACGCCACGGCGTTTTTCCGCCGGCAGGTCTTTGGGCCAGTCATCCGGGATCAGCAACTCCACCGGATTGACCCGCTCCAATTCCGCCAGCAGGTTTTCCCAGCCCTTGATTTCCAGCACCGAGAAATTGCCGCTGGTGATGTCCAGCACCGCCAGGCCGAACAGGCGCTCATCGCCCAGCACGGCGGCGATCAGGTTGTCCCGGCGTTCATCCAGCAAGGCTTCATCACTGACCGTGCCCGGCGTGATGATCCGTACGACTTGGCGTTCCACCGGTCCTTTACTGGTAGCCGGGTCGCCGACCTGCTCGCAGATCACCACCGACTCGCCGAGCTTGACCAGCTTGGCCAGGTAACCTTCCGCCGCGTGGTAAGGAATCCCACACATCGGAATCGCCATGCCCGCCGATTGCCCACGCGCCGTCAGGGTGATGTCCAATAGCTTGGCGGCTTTCTTCGCGTCCTCGTAGAAGATCTCGTAGAAGTCGCCCATGCGGTAGAACATCAGCTGATCGGGGTGCTGATTCTTCAGGCGCCAGTATTGTTGCATCATCGGCGTGTGGCTGGAGAGGTCGTTTACGGCTGTATTCATGGGTGTCAGGGAGGCTCGTTGAAAGGTGTGGGGCAAAAGGAGGGGCATTGGCCCGGCTTTTCCGCGATGGGCGCAAGGTTAACATGGGCGGTCGGGGGGGACCCAGGGATGAGTGTTGTTGGGATCGTATGTATATCCGTTGCTGCGGTAACGGCTGCTTATGGTTCCGCCCTTACGGCGGGTCACTTTCGAAAAGCGCGAAAGTAACCAAAGCGCTTCTGCCCCACCACTCGGTGCCTCGCTTAGGCTCGGCATGCCTGAACGAAGGCATTGCTCCGTGGGCCGCCGCGAAGGGCCATCCATGGCCCAGCGCGGCTAACCCGGCATCCATGCCGGGTTGCCCACTGCGCAATGCCTTCGTTCAGCCAGCGTGGTTAATGGGGCGCCGAGATCAACGTCCACCGCGAGGCGGCCTGATAGCCGACCTGGTTCTTGGTGGGTTCGCGTTTCTCCTGAGGGAGCGAGCCTGCTCGCGAAGGCGGTCTGACAGCCGGCCTGGTGCTCTGGCTGTACGCCGATCCAATTGTGGGAGCGAGCCTGCTCGCGATGACGGCTGCCAATACAACTTAGTTGTAACTGGACTACCGCTATCGCGAGCAAGCTCGCTCCCACAGTGATTACTCGGGCTTCTCTTAGGTCTCGGCTTGCATCGTGAATGCCTACCTCGGCTCAACCACATCCAGCGTCCGATTCGCCAGCAACTGCCCCAGTTCGATCATCTGCTGGACCCCCAGCGCGATATGCCGTCGCGAGCCCTCCAGGTCGAATGCCAGATCACTGACCATGGCGTTGGCCGAGGCCAGGGTTTCGCTGTGGTTGGCGAGCAGGCACTCGGCGTCGATGTTCGGAGCGATGACGTAAAGGGTATCGAGTGTGTCGGATGTTTCTTTGTCGGCTGGCGGCTTGAGGTAGTAGTTCAGAGCGCGGGTGGCGGCTTCGTCGAGTTTTTTGGCTTTGGCCGATTGGGTGCGGGCGATGTGATCGTCTGAAGTTGGGGGATTTGGAGTGTTCTTGAACATGCTTTTGGATCCTTGAGATTGAGCCACCACTCACTCGCGACTAAACGAGGGGGGGGCAGCTGTACGCAGGTTAGTCGACCGGGGATCCAAGGAACCGGCGCGCCCGAGGGCGCCCTGCGCACAGCCACCATCAAGTGCAGGAGTGGGGATACCTGACTGAATGGAGCAATGAGCACCTTGGAATACCGAGCGACTAAACCCGATCACTGATGGGCAGTGACGGGATCAAAAGTACTAATTGGATCCAAGGTGGACAAGCCGGCGGATTCTGGCGCAGTTGTAGGCAGAGGCGCAAGGCGACGTAGCCCGGCCTCGCAAATTTGAAGGACGCAGATCGGGCGGTTTCCCACGAGGTTGTAGGGGGTTTCCAAGCGCTGACAATAGCTGACACCAGCCCAGCGCGTTAGGGCCGTCTGCATCGGTGTTGAATGTTCCGCCGTCATCGCGAGCAGGCTCGCTCCCACAGTTTTACCGAGTCGTTCACAGAACTCGCATACACCCCAAATCCCCTGTGGGAGCGAGCTTGCTCGCGATAGCGGTGGTTCAGCTTGCATTGATGTTGGACGGAAACACTTCATCATCGATATGCATACTTATGCAAAACAGCATTTGTCTTCTGCAAAAAGAACCCGCATCATGCGCGCTATGCAAAAACGCAACGTTTCTTCCGTATTAAGAGCATTGCTCGATCAGCACGGGATCTCCCCCACGGAGCTTCACCGTCGTACCGGCGTGCCTCAGTCAACCCTGTCGCGGATTCTCAGCGGCAAGATTGTCGACCCTTCGGATAAACACATCTCGAAGATCGCCGAATACTTTGCCGTGAGTACCGATCAGTTGCGCGGGCGCGCGGACATTGCGTCTGCCGGCCATCCGCGCCGCGACGAGCCGCATTCCGAACTCAAGGACATAAGCCTGTGGGATGACGACACCCCCGTCGAAGAAGACGAGGTGTCGGTCCCTTTTCTGCGTGAGGTTGAATTGGCTGCTGGATCAGGAAGATTCGTCATCGAGGAAAGCGAGCGCTCAAGTCTGCGCTTTGGCAAGCGCAGCCTGCGTCATAACGGCGTGCAGTTCGACCAGGCCAAATGCGTGACGGTACGCGGCAACAGCATGTTGCCAGTGCTGCGCGATGGCGCCACGGTCGGGGTGAACGCAGGCAAATGCGGGATCGGCGACATCGTCGACGGCGATCTCTATGCCATCAACCACAACGGTCAACTGCGGGTGAAGCAGCTTTACCGCCTGCCCACCGGCATCCGCCTGCGCAGCTTCAACCGCGACGAGCATCCAGATGAGGACTACACCTTCCAGGACATGCAGGATGAGCAAATCGTCATCCTCGGCCACGTCTTCTGGTGGGGAATGTACGCCCGTTAACCCCTCCGCTGTCAGATAAAACCCGCCATCGTGCGGGTTTTTTTACGCCTGTGAAAATCCCCTGACCCCTGTGTTTGCTGGGCTTTATGCGTCTATGCATTCGCCGCGCATAAATAAATGCATTTACGCATTGACTGTATATGCATCCATGCATATTCTGTGTCCAAGCCGCTCGACAAAGCGGCTGGCAACGAAGCTCTTTAGTTCCACCAACAGGCAGCGATGAACCGGCCTTAACGGTTCAGAGGGTTGGCAACTGACCCGGGTGTGCAGCGTAAAGCACCAGAAGCAGTTATCCGGCGGGCAGGGACCGCGGTCGGAAAAACAATATGAATGGATCCGTACCGCGCCAGTCGCGCCGAAAGATCAACTTCCTTCTGGCCATCGGCCAGGGAAGGCGAAGGACCGCATTACTGAAAAGCCCGGTTCACCCCGGGCTTTTTGGAATGCCTACCTCAAGAGACATCGTTTGAACCCAACACACATTTCTCATCCATCACCCCAGGAGGCGTGACATGACAAACGAGCAACAAGCGTTGCTGGACATGCCGATCTGGCTGGTCATCGTGCTCGCCCTGGTGGGCGGCGTGACCGGCGAGATGTGGCGTGCCGACAAAGAGGGCGCCCGCGGCTGGTCGCTACTGCGTCGCCTGGCCCTGCGTTCCGGCGCCTGCATGGTCTGCGGCGTCTCGGCGATCATGCTGTTGTACGCCATGGGCCTGTCGATCTGGGCCGCAGGAGCCTTCGGTTGCCTGACGGCGATGGCCGGGGCGGACGTGGCCATCGGGCTTTACGAACGCTGGGCCGCCAAGCGGATGGGCGTCAGTGAGCTGCCGCCGCGTGATTCCCGTTCCGACCAACATTGATCCCTCGCTGCTGATCTTCGTGCCGCCATAAAAAACAGGAGACCTTGATGCCTGCCGCCCTCGAAAAACCGTCGCAGCTGTTCTTCGCCATTGCCCAGACGCTACGCGCCACTTATCCCACTTTGAAAATCGGCAGCCCCCAGGAGTTCGATGGCACCGACGACCAACCCTGGGTGCTGATTGCCCTCGAACGTGATGCGTCAGGCAACCGCGCCAACGACGGACGTATCGCCCATGTCCTGACGGTTTCCCTGCAAGTGGTCATGGCCGTTGCGGGATGGGAGGCGTGCGATCTGGCCGGTGAGCTGAAACATCTGGTGGTGGATAACCGCTGGGGGCTGTCGGGCGATCAATGTGATCTGCCCACGGAGATCGATGGCCGTGCATCCACGTTCACCCACGAAGCCCGGGCATACACCGCCTGGACCCTTTCCTTCACTCAAACCCTGTACCTCGGCCCGACGCTGCTGGAGGACCCGTTGGGCATCCCGAAATTTGCCCGGACCTGGGAAGTCTCGAACATCGATGACCCGGCTCAATACACCGCACTTGAGGGCTGACCCATGTTTGATGCGCTATTACGGATGCATCTGGGGCCGCTCATCGAGCGTCTGGCCGAGATGGAAACCGAGCTGGAAGACCTGCATCGGCGCGCCGACAGTTTCTGTCGCATCGGCGTTTGTCAGGAAGTCGACGCGGCCAGCAACACCTGCAAGGTCAGCCATGGCGAATTGCTGACCCCCGCGATCCGTTTTTTCAATCCCAGCGCTGGCGAACAGAGCGAGTCGCGGATTCCCTCCGTGGGCGAGCAGTGCCTGCTGCTGAACCATGGCGGCGGTGAGAGCGGTGGGCAGTCGGTTGCGTTGTTCGGCCTCAATGGCGGTCAATTCCCGCCCGTCTCCACACAGGCATCACTGACGCGACGCCGCTATCAGGACGGCACGGAAAACGGCTACGACCACGCCAGCCATGTCCTGCACTGGCAAAACGGCCCGACGGCATTCACCGGTTCCCGTGAGTCCATCGACTTAAGCATTGGCCCGGCGAGGCTGGCGATGACGCCGCAGGCCATCGAATTGCAACTGGGCGCCGTCGGCATACGGCTCGACGCGTCCGGTGTGCACCTGAGCGGCCCGGTGGTGGATCACCAGGGGCGCGTCATCAGTACCGCATAAGAGATTTCCTCATGATTGGAATCGATCGAAATACCGGCGCCACGGTCGACGACTGGCTGCAGTTCGTGCAGCGCGCCACCCGTGCATTGACCACGCCGTTGGGCACTCGCCAGAAGCGCCCTCTGTATGGCTGCGCCCTCACGCAATTGCTCGGGCAGAACCTCGGCGATGACCTGCTGATCCTTGCCCAGAGCCACGCGGCCCAAGCGTTCTACAACCCGGACAACGGCATCGGCGACTTCGAGCCGCAGGTCATTGTTGCCAGCCGACACGGCGCCGGCTTGTTGTTGCGCTTCGCCGGCACCTGGAAAAACCGCAAACAGACTTTCGAGGTGGTGACATGAGCATGTTGATACCCGGCCAGAACCAATTGGCCGAACCGGCAATCGTCACTGTCGAAGCGTTCGAAGACTTGCTCGCAGAGTTCAAGACCTTCGTGGTCGAGTACGTCGCCGCACGCTCTCCCGCCAGCGCGGCGAAGCTGGTGGACAGCCTCGAAAACGAAAGCGAATTGCTGACCCTGGCCCTGGAGGCGTTCTGCGTCCGCCTGCAAACCCACGAACGCAAATACAACGCCCGCATCAAGCAGATGCTGGCGTGGTGGGCCACGGGGACCAACCTCGATGCCCGCCTCGCGGACATGGGCCTCGAACGCCAGTTGCTCGATCCTGGCGACCCGGCAGCATTCCCGCCCATCCCTCCGGTTTACGAGAGCGATGATGACGCCCGCTTGCGCTATTACCTTGCGCCCCATGCCCCGGCGGCCGGCTCGCGCATGCAGTATCGGCGGGAGATTTTTACCCTGGGTGAACGGCCCGTCGTGAAGGTGGAAAACGCCTCGGCCGGTGTCGTGACGGTTACCTACACCTTCAACCCGGATGGCTATGCGGCGCAGGTCAAGGACGGCAACGGACGCCGCACCGCGCCGGGCGAAGTCACGGTCACGGTGCTGTCCCGGGAGGGCGATGGCACACCGTCCGAGACACTCCTTGAGGGTGTTCGTCAGCACTTCGCTCGTCCTGATGTGCGACCGGAGACGGATCACGTCATCGTCCAGGCTGCGCAAATCAAACCCTACAAAATCCGCGTCGTGGCGAAGATCAATGCCGGCCCGGATTCGGGTTTGACCCAGGTTGCGGCACAACAGCAGCTGCAGGCGTACGCCGAGGCCTGTCATCACTTGGAGGGCCGGGTGGACCCGAGTTGGATCGACTACACGCTGCACAGCGCGGGGGCGGTTCAGCTGCAGATTCTCGAACCGCTCGAGCCGATTGTGACAACGGCTTTTCAAGCTCCGTACTGCACGGGTGTCGAGGTCGAGGTGGATACGTTATGAGTGACGACACACCTCGCCCAAGCCTGCTGCCGGCCAACAGTTCGCCGCTGGAAAGGGCGCTCGATCTGGGTTTCGCCCGGCTGCTGGAGCGTATCGATCCGCCGTTTCCCGAGTTGATGAATCCGGCAGCCACGCCTTTGGCGTTCCTGCCCTATCTCGCGGCGGATCGCGGGGTCAGTGAGTGGAGCTCTGCGGCGCCCGAAGCTGAAAAGCGCCTGACGGTTGAACTGGCCTGGCCCACCGCACGGCAAGCCGGGACGCGAAAGGCGCTGGAAAACGCCGCCAAGGGTTTGCAACTGATGCCTGAGGTGCGCGCTTGGCATGAGCAAACGCCCCCCGGCCCGCCCTACAGCTTTTACGTCAGGGCGTTTACCGAACAGCCCTACAGCGAAGCCATCGACGCCCGTCTCGACCGCCGTCTGGCCGACGCCAAAAGCGAGCGCGACACCTTGACGGTCTCTGTCGGCTTGAGTGCGTTCGGCCGTCACGTCATCGGCGCCGCCACGGTGTGCGGCGAACTCACCACGGTTTATCCGATTGTCATCGAAGGGCTTGAAGCCTCGGGCCAGGCCTTCAAGGCCGCCGCGCTCTACACCGTCGAAACCTCCACTATTTATCCACAGGGGTCCTAAATGGCCGACTACTACACCCTGCTCACCGATGCGGGGATCGCCTACGAAACCGCCTGCAAGGCGGCGGGCACACCGATCAAGCTGTCGCAGATTTCTGTCGGTGACGGCGGCGGCGAAGTTTACAACCCGGCCGCAACCGCCACGGCGCTCAAACGCGAAGTGTGGCGCGGGCCACTCAATGCGCTGTTCCAGGATGAGAAAAACCCGAGCTGGTTGCTCGCTGAAGTCACCATCCCGCCCGACGTGGGCGGCTGGTATGTGCGTGAGGCCGGGATCTGGACCGATACCGGGGTTCTGTATGCGATCGTCAAATATCCGGAGTCGTTCAAGCCGGTGTTGGCGACGTCGGGTTCGGGGAAAGAGTTTTATATCCGGTCTATTTTCGAGACCAGTAATGCTGAGTTGGTGACGCTGCTGATTGATGACACGGTGGTCAAGGCGACGCGGGCTTGGGTTGCCAGCTACGTCGCTGATGAGCTGGCCAAGCTCGACAGGAAGCAGTCTGTGCGGGTGGCGACGACGGCTAACATTGTTTTGAGTGGTGCCCAGGCGATTGACGGTGTTGCCGTGGTTGCCGGGAATCGGGTGCTTGTTAAATCCCAGACCTTGGCGAAAGACAACGGTATCTACGTTGCTGCGAACGGCGCTTGGGTTCGGGCAAAGGATGCTGATGCGAATGCCGAGGTTACTTCAGGATTGAGTGTTCCGGTCGAAGAGGGGGCGACGCTTGCTAATACGATTTGGCAGTTAGTTACGGATGGTGGGATTGTTCTGGGCACTACGGCGTTGAGTTTTCAGAATGTGACGCAGGGGTTTGCGCCTCTTAATTCCCCGGCCTTGTCGGGCACACCAACGGCCCCGACAGTAGCGGGAACCGACAACAGCTCCCAGATTGCTACGTCAGCGGCGGTTCGGGCCATCATGGCTCAGTTTGGTTTGGGTGCTACCGCATTCAACTATGCCGGGAACCTCGACACTCTCTCGCTGACTGGCGTGTACATGGTCACCACCAGTACAACCGGTACCAAGCCAGTTTATCCAGAGCCGCAAGGCACGGGGGCAATCCCGAACGGTACTGTGTTTCACATGGAGCGCGGCAATAGCAACATGGCTACGCAATTTTGGGATTCATTGGTGAACGCCATTCTGCCGATCACCTGCATGCGCACGCGTACTGCTAACGGTGTCTGGACTCCCTGGACGCAGATATGGAGTAGCGGCAACACGCCAAAACAGGCTAACCCGCTCGATTTAACTCCGGGCGCCATGCTTGGCACAGGGTCGTTTGGGGTCGGCCGGGCAATCGTCGGTACAGCGCAGGATTTGAATGACTACACAGTGCCTGGTGATTACCTGACAGCCGCGGCTGGCCAGCTCAACCTCCCACCTGGTTGGAGTCCTACCAGACGTTACGGTCTCAAGGTTTCTGGCCTTTCCAATGTTGGCGAGCGTCTGACGCAAACGCTGATCTCGGGAATGTCGGGGGATGAGGTTGGCATGGCGATCCGTGCACGTCGTGAGGATGGGCAGTGGAAAGACTGGGAGGAAATCACAACCAGTCGACACGGCCCTTTCAAGGCGACTCAGACCTACAAGGCCGCAGGGGTGTTTACCTGGGCGGTGCCAGCCGGGGTTAAGAAGGTCTGGGTTACGGTAATTGGGGGTGGGGGCGGCGGCGGTCGTGCAAGAGTCTCCGGGGCAGGATCAGGTGGCGGTGGTGGCGGTGGTTGGGCGCAAAAGTTAGTTGATCTCTCGAACGTAACCAGCGTTACCGTGACTGTAGGCGCTGGTGGCGATGGCGCTACCGTGGAGGGAAGCATCGGTGAAACCGGCGCAACATCGTCGTTTGGAACCTATCTATCCGCAACCGGTGGGATTGGTGGCATAGGCAACGCGGCGGCGGGTTTGGCGAATGGACCTGGGAATGGCGGGGTCGGTACTGGTGGGGATTTCAATACGTCTCTTGGGGTTGGGCACGTTAGCTATGGGACTGTGGGCGGCTCAGGTGGCGGACCCGGCGGTCGATGCACGCAAGGGCCATATCCAGGTAACGGGGGTATGGGGCCTGGCGGCGGTGGGTCAGGTGCGTACTTCGGCTACAACGGCGGCCCCGGTGCCGCCGGCAACGTAATTATTCAGTGGTGATCAGCATGTGGGCAAGAATCGAAAACGGGACGGTAGTCGAAACTACCGACGTTGATCCAACGGAACGCTTCCACCCCGATCTGTTGTGGCGGGCTTGTCCCGAGGATGTTCGGCCGGACTGGACGTTAACGGACGGCGAGTTTTCTCCGCCACCGGCAATTTCTACTTCCGAGCAGGTCGATACCGAGCGGGTATGGCGTAACTATGAATTGCAAAGCACGGAATGGCTTGTAACACGACACCGCGATGAACAGGACATTGAGCACGAGACCACGCTTACGGCCGCTCAATATTCTGAACTACTTGGCTACCGGCAGGCACTTCGGGATTGGCCGCAAACAGTTACTTTCCCAAGTACTGAGTCGCGGCCGATTGCACCCCCTTGGCTCGCTGACCAACCCCAATAAAACGCCCCGCACCGACGGGGCGTTTTCTTTTCCGCAACATCACAAAAACCTGACAACAGCCCCGCACACACGGGGCTTTTTCGTATCTGGAGAACCCCAAATGGCACTACGCCAAACCTACACCGTGCTCCTCCCATTCCCCACCGGCGGCGGCCATTGGTCGAGTGTTGGGCAGGAACTCGACCTGCTCGACGTCGAGGCCAACGCTTGGCATAGCGCTGGTCGTCTGCAGTTGAAAAAAACCGAGGTCGCCGAAGCGGCTTCTGCATCCACCCCGGCCAAAAAGGCCACAACCAAAAAGGCTGAATAACCATGGCTGAGGTTTTGAACTTCGAGCACAACGGCATCACCGTCAATGCCACTGAATCTCCCGAGGCCATGGGTGGCCTGGGCGACAACGTCATCGGGCTGGTCGGCACCGCGCCGAATGCCAACCTGTTGATTCCGAAAAACACCCCATTTCGCATCAACAGCTTCACCACTCAGGCCCAGTTGGACCCGACCGGTGCTGAGGCGGGGACGCTGTTTCAGGCGGTTTACCAGATCCTCAAAGTGGTCAAGGTGCCGGTCTACGTGGTCATCGTCGAAGAGGGTGCCACACCGGCCGACACGCAGAACAACGTGATTGGCGGCATCGAGGCCGAGACCGGGCGCAAACTCGGTCTGGCGGCGCTCAGTGGGGTCGCTGAAGACCTGACCATCATCGGCGCGCCAGGCTTCACCGGCACCAAGGCGGTAGCGAGCGAGTTCGCCTCGTTCGGCAAGCGTATCAAGGCGCGTGTGGTGCTCGACGGCAAGGACGCTGCGGTTGCTGATCAAGTGACCTACAGCCAGGAACTGGGCGGCGCGGAACTCGGTTTCGATCGTTGCCTGGTGGTGCACAACATGCCGGCGGTGTACTCGAAAGCGGCGAAGAAAAACGTCTTCCTGGCGCCGTCGAGCCTGGCCATCGCCGCACTGGCCAAGGTCAAGCAATGGGAGAGCCCGGGCAACCAGGTGACCTATGCCGAAGACGTCTCGCGCACCGTGGAATACAACATCCTCGACACCTCCACCGAAGGCGATCTGCTCAACCGTTACGGCGTTTGCTACTACGCCCGGACCATTCTCGGCGGCTTCTCGCTGCTGGGTAACCGCTCCGTCACTGGCAAGTTCATCAGCTACGTCGGCCTGGAAGATGCCATCAGTCGCAAGCTGGTGAAAGCCGGCCAGAAGGCCATGGCCAAGAACCTGACCAAATCGTTCATGGATCAGGAGGTCAAGCGCATCAACGACTGGCTGCAAACCCTGGTCGCCGACGAAACCATCCCCGGCGGCAGCGTGTACCTGCACCCGGAATTGAACAGCGTCGAGAAGTACAAGAACGGCACCTGGTACGTGGTCATCGACTACGGCCGCTACGCGCCGAACGAACACATGATTTATCAACTCAATGCCCGCGATGAAATCATCGAGCAGTTCCTGGAGGACGTTCTCTAATGTTTACCAACCGCGTAAGACAGGCCATCGCGGCCACCCTGCAAGGCCTGCCGTTGTCGGCGACGGTGGAAGAGTTCACGCCGCCGAAGATCGAGTTCGACATGGAGGCGATGGTCGGTGGACGCTTCATTGCCGAAGAAATGGCCAAGAGCGGCAAGGTGCTGAACGCTACCCTCGTACTGCAAGGAGCCGGGCCGGAAATCATGCTCGCCCTGGGTGTGCAACTAGGCGATGACATTCTGCTGAACGTGCGTGAAGCCGGTCAGGATCAGGATGGCAACACCTGGTTCACCTACCACACCGTCGGCGGCAAGCTCAAATCCCTGGAAGAGGCCAAGCTGAAGATGGGCGACAAACCCACCACGACACTTGAGCTGGCCTGCCGTACCTACAACCGTCTCGAAAATGGTGTCCCGGTGATCGACATCGACGTGCGCACCCAGAAGTTCGTGCTCAACGGCGTCGACATCCTCGGCGACGCCCGTCGTGCGGTGTTGTTGCCCTAAACAAATGCCTGGCAACTGAACGCAATCCGGTGGGAGCGAGCCTGCTCGCGATAGCGGTGTGTCAGACACCTTGATGCTGGGTGTACCGCCGTCATCGCGAGCAGGCTCGCTCCCACAGGTTGCGTCCTCCACTGACCGGCACCGCGCAACTTCCCATGATTGACCAAGGAATTCATTTCATGTCCTGGACACCTCCTGTTCACGTCTTGCTGTCGCCGATCACCGGTGATGACGGGGCGCAAATCGAGCAGCTTCAGCTCAAGCCGCTGCACTACGCCGCACAGAAAGATGCCCTGGCCCGTGCCGGCGACGATGAGGACGATCAGTTTTTCGAGCTGGCCAAAATGGCCACTGGCCTGTCGGTCAAGGAGCTGGATCAGCTCAAGCGCCCGGACTACGTGAGCATTGCGCAATACGTGCACGAAATGTCCACTCGCCCGACGTCCCACTTTCTGGAATCGACGGAAGGCGCAGCAGTCGACCCCGACCAGGTGCAACTGCTCCAAACGCTCAACGTCGCTGGCCGCAGCCTGACCTCGCTGACCCTGGAAATGCCCGTGCTGCGAGCGACCAAGGCGATGAAAAAACTGAAGACGGCCAAGGAACGCGCCGAGTTCATCACCGCCCATTGCACCGGCCTGATGATTCCCGATCTGGACCTGCTGACCGTGCCCGACTGGACACAGCTTCAGGTACGCATCGACGATTTTTTAAACAAACCGGCGGACTTCTTTCGGAGCGCGACATCGAAGTGATCCTCGATGTGGTGCCGCTCATTTACCCGGTAAGTGAAGCGGAAATTCTGGAGTGGGACGTCGGCAAGGCATTACGTCGTTACGACATCGCGATGACTCGCCTTGGCGTGAAAAAGGAGTAGGGCCGGATGGCGGACGATAAATATTCGCTCAAATACGCAGCCTTCAATGAGAGCGGGCTGGCGTTCGGTAATACCAGCCTCACGAGTGGTGTGGCAGCGCAAGGTGCGTTCGCCGGGGATCAGCTGTCGAGCCTCGATCGGGTGCTGGAAAAACTCGGGCTCAAACTCGGGTTGTTGACCACGGCGATTGAGTCGCTGACCGTGAAACTGTCGGCGCAACGATTGTTCTCCCAAACGATGGGCGCCGGCGCCAAGGGTGAGTCAGCCAGTGAGCCTAAGGGTAAGTCGGGTGGCGGTATCGAACCACCGGTGCTGCTCAAACCGGCGATAGCGATGGATTCGGCCATGGCCGATCTGAAAAAGGCCAGCCAATTCGGGCCGCGCCAGATTCAACAGGTGGGTGAGTCAACCCAGCAGATCGCCACCGCACCGCTGGTGGCGGCCGGGGGCACCACGGCGGTTGACGTGGTGAGGATGCAAAGCCTGGCGGCCAGGAAAGGCATCGGTAGCGATGTGCACGATGCCTCGGAGCGACAGTTGGTCCTGTCGAACTTCGCCTCGGATGCTGGCGTCACCGCGGCGGCGTTCGAGATGCCGGCCATGAAGGCCGCCGAAATGCTGGCCGACTGGCGCATCTCCATGAAGCTCAGCGGCGCGCAAGCCTTTGACTTGGCGGATGCCGCCAACCAATTGGGCAAATTACCCAACGGTGCGAAAGCGGCTGAGATTGGCGCGGTCTTGCAGCATGACGGTGCCGCTGCGACGACGGCGGGCCTGGCCCCTGCACAAGCCGCCGCGTTGACGGCGGCATTGCTCAATACCGGTACCCAACAAGCTGAAGCCGGGGTGGCGCTGGATAGTTTCACGACGGCCCTGGGCAAGGGTGACCAGGCCTCCGCCACCGAGCAAACGGCCTGGAAACAGCTGGGTCTGGCGCCCACGGCGGTGGCGAGCGGCTTGCGTGACCAGGACACGGCGTCTGGCACGGTGATGACGGTGCTGGCGGCCTTGAACGCGCAACCGGCCGACAAGCGCTCGGCCCTTGCCGGCACGCTCTTCGGCAATGGCGATGAGGCGGTGCTGCGCATGGCGCAGAAACTGCCTGATGTGAACGCAGCCTTCTTGCAGGTGAAAGACCCAGGCCAATATGCCACGTCGCAATTGGGCAACGACGGCTCGGTGCGGCAGGACGCGTTGGCGCTGTCGAAAACCCAACAAGGCCAGCTGAACATCCTCAACGCCCGTAGCGAGCGTTTGTCGGTGGCTACGGGAAATGCCCTGATGCCTTCGGCGGATACCTCGTCCCAGTGGCTGGGTTCGCTGGCCGATGGCATGAGTGAATTGGCTGAATCCTCACCTAAAGCCACCGCTGCAATTGTGCTTGTTGCCGCAGCGATCAAACCGCTGGTGGGTGTGCTGCTCAAGGCCGTAGTGGATGAAATGTCCAGTCAGGTGGCCAAGCGAGTGCTGGGTAGGGCCGCCCCGCACCTTCCCGGCCGATTGGGTGAGGTGATCTCCGAAGATTTCAGAAATCCTCGTGTGGGCAAGCTGGATACAAGCAATGCCAACCAGCGTCCCGAATCCACGAGAAGGCCACGAGGCTCACAGGGAGGCGCAGGGCGTTTTTCACTCGCGCCAACGGCCTCATTGCGCTCGATGACTCGCGAGGCGCCCGGCCCGTTGAAAGTCGTCGGCGCCGTCGCTGATGTAGCCGAGGGAGTGCTCACCGGCGACAAACGGATGATGGGCGCAGGCCTGGGAGCCGCAGGTGGCGGCTGGGCAGGCGCTGCCGCAGGTTCCGCGGCCGGTGCCGCTTTGGGCAGCGTCGTTCCGGTGATCGGCACTGCCATTGGTGGGCTGATCGGCGGACTGCTGGGCGGTTGGTTGGGGAGCGATGCCGGGGCGTCTCTGGGCGAAAAACTCGTCGCACCCACCGACAGACTCGCCGCTCCAGAGCAGGTCAGCAAAGACCTGACCAGCACCCCGACAACCACTCATCAGAACACCATGACCGCAAACATCTACATCAACGGCCAGGACCAGGCCAGCGCCAGTCAGTTGGCCAACCTGGTTGTGCAACAGCTCTCGGGCCAGTTCGGCCTGACAACCATGCCCAACTCACTCGCCATGCGCAGTGACGCGGCGCTGACTGACGGAGGTACGTGATGCGTCAGCAAATGGCACTGGGCAGTTTCATTTTCGGTCTGTCCAGAAACTTCGCCTACCACTCCTTGGTCCGCACCTCGGATGGCGGTTGGAAAAGCATCGACATCCTCACCAGCAAACCCAAATCCAGTCAGGTCGGTCAAGGGCTGCAAGCGCTGACGATCACCGGCAAGTCGATGTACGCCACTGCCATGGACCGACTCGATGAGCTGCGTGCATTACAGGCCCGACGCGCTCCGGTGCCGTTGGTTGACGGCATCGGCCGCAACTGGGGGCTGTGGCAGATCAACAAGGTGTCGGAAACCCAGACCGAGGTCATTGATGACGGCACCGCGATGGTGGTCGGCTGGGTGATTGAATTGACGGAGTTCGCCAATGCGTAGGGTTCGAAGTATCGCCGGTGATTCGGTGAATCTGTTGCTGTACCGCGAGCTTGAGCGTTGTGACGATGCCGCCGAAGAGGCGCTCTGGCGACTCAATCCGAAGCTGGCCGAGTGGGGGCCGGTATTGCCGGCGGGTGTATGGATTGTCCTGCCGGAAGTGGATCTACAACCCGTCGCACCCACACCGGTTTCGGCCTGGGATTAAGGAGGCAATATGTCACTGGGTTTCACGCCAGCGGTGGAAATCTACGGTGCGAACGCGGCGCTGCTCAACGAACGCTTGCTCAGTTGGACGCACATCGACGCGGCGGGGATTGAGTCCGATCAACTGACGCTCACCATCAGCCTGGAAGGGCTTGAAGGATTGCCCAGCCTGGGCGGGAAAATCGGCCTGCGGGTCGGTTATCTGGAGTCGGGGCTGGTGGATAAAGGCGAGTTCGTCGTGACCCGGCGCACGCCGACGCTGTTTCCCCTGCGCCTGACGCTTGTCGCGACGGCGGCGCCGTTCAGTGCGGCCGATCAGACCGGTTTCAAGCAGCGCCGATCCGTCAGTCATGGCCCGACGACCCTGGGCGCGCTGTTTCGTCAGTTGACCTCCAGACACGGGTTTTCCCCGCGTGTGGCGCCGGACCTGGCGCTGATAAAAATCGAGCACATCGATCAGTCCAACGAAACCGACATGGGTTTTCTGACGCGACTGGCTCACCGTTATGACGCCGTCGCCAAGCCGGTCAACGAGCTGTATGTGCTGGCGCGCCGGGGGCAGGCGAAGTCTTTGTCGGGCAAAGTCCTGCCCGAGACAAAACTGTCGGTGACGACGAATAACCGCCCGGGCGACAACGCCTTTATCTCCGCCGTCCTGGATGACACCGCCCGGGCGAAATACCAGGGCTGCAAGGCCAGTTGGTGGGATGCGGCGGCAGGAAAAATGCGGGTCGAGGAGAGCGGCATCGCGCCGTTCAAGACCCTTCGCCAGCGCTTTCAAAGCGCCAACGATGCTCGCGCCGCCGGTGAAGGCGAGGTACGCCGGATGATGCGCGAAGCACTCAAGGTGGCGATCGAGTGCCCGGGCAATCCAGGTTTGTGTGCCGAAGGCATCGTGCTGTTGGACGCCTCCTGGCCGGACTTCATGCGCGGGCGCTGGTCGATCGACAAAGTCACCGCCAGCGGCGATCGGGAAAAAAGCTATCGCAGCAGGATTGATGCAACCTGCCTGGATGCCAGGGCCTAAACACCACTCCCCTGTGGGAGCGAGCCTGCTCGCGATGAGGCCGTCATAGCCAGCATTGATGTTGCCTGACACACCGCCATCGCGAGCAGGCTCGCTCCCACAGTTCTGACTGCGCCTTCCATACAACTGGAGCACCTCCATGAAGATCACTCCGATCCTCACGCAACTGCGTGGGCAATGTCCGACGCTCGGCAATCGCGTGGCGGCAGGTTTTGACCTCGTCACGTTGCAAGCCGACACGCCGCTGCAAACCCCCTGCGCCTATGTCCTGCCAAGCGCCGACATTGCCAGCAAGAACGCCGCCCAGAACGCCACGCTGCAAGCGGTGCGTGACCGTTTCGACACCGTACTGGTGCTCGACGCCACCGATGCGACAAAAGCGCTGGATCTGTTGCACGACCTGCGCGCCGAACTGTGGCGGGCGCTGGTGGGGTTCAAGCCCGGTGGTGACTACACCGGCATCGAGTACGACGGCAGTGAACTGGTTTCCATCAACAGCAGCCGCGTGTTGTACCGGCTGCACTTTTTCGCCGAGTTCCAGCTGGGCCGCAATCTGGCGAGCCAGCCTGCCGAAAGCTGGCACGAGCGTGAACTGGACGGCTTGTCGTCCTTTACCGGGGCCACCGTGCGGGTCGATGCCATCGACCCGGCGGACCCCAACCTGAAACGTCCCGGCCCTGATGGGCGCGTGGAACTGACCTTCTCTGGAGACGTAACCCCATGAGCAAACGCATCACCGTGCTGCCGGCCCCGGGCCGTGCCGTACCGGACCCGGAAGCGGGCGATCTGTTGCCCCTCGAGGGCCGTGAAGTACCGGACAGCGCCTGGTGGCGTCGACGTCTGGCCGATGGCGATATCACTACCAAAACCGTGAAAGCGGCAAAACCACAGGGAGCCAAATAATGGCGATCGGATTCAGCAACATCCCCGCGGACATTCGTGTTCCGCTGTTCTACGCCGAAATGGACAACTCGGCGGCCAATAGCGCGTCGTCGGCCATGCGCCGTTTGATCGTGGCCCAGGTCAACGACAACGTGGCCCCGGCCGAGGTCGGTAAACTGGTGCTGGTGTCCAGCGTTGCGCTGGCCAAAAACATCGGCGGTCAAGGTTCGATGCTTGCCTCGATGTACGAAACCTGGCGCAAGACCGACCCGCTGGGCGAGATCTGGTGCCTGCCGCTGCACAACGTCGAAGGTGCCATTGCCCAGGGCGTGCTGACCCTGACCGGCGCCGCCACTCAAAGCGGCATGCTCAATCTGTATGTGGGTGGCGTGCGTGTTCAAGCGGCTATCGTCAATGGAGCGACGGCCGCTCAAGCCGCCACTGCGCTGGCCTTGAAGATCAACGCGGCGGCCGATCTGCCGGTGATTGCTGCGGCTGCCGAGGGTGTTGTGACCCTGAGCGCCAAATGGACCGGCGACAGCGGTAACGACATCAGCCTGCAATTCAATCGCCTGGGCAAGAGTAATGACGAAGACACCCCGGCCGGCCTGACCACCGCCATCACGGCAATGACCGGTGGGGCCGGTGTACCGGACCAGACCGCCGCCGTCGCGGCGCTGGGTGACGAGCCGTTCGAATTCATCGCGATGCCGTGGTCCGATGTGGCAAGTCTCAACACCTGGCAAGCGGTCATGGACGACAGCACTGGTCGCTGGTCCTGGGCCAAGCAGTTGTTCGGCCATGTCTACAGCGCCAAGCGCGGCACCATCGGCACCCTGGTGGCGGCCGGTCAGGCGCGCAACGACCAGCACATGACTATCCAGGCCCTGGAATTGGGTGTGCCGCAACCGTTCTGGGTCCAGGCCGCTGCATTGGCCGCCCGTACTGCGGTGTTCATTTCCGCCGACGCCAGCCGTCCGACCCAGAGCGGCAGTCTGCCAGGCCTGGATCCGGCGCCGGCCAGCGAACGTTTCACCCTGACCGAGCGTCAGTCGCTGCTCAACTACGGTATCGCCACGGCCTACTACGAAGGTGGCTACGTGCGCATCCAGCGTTCGATCACCACCTATCAGAAGAACGCTTTTGGCCAGGCTGACAATTCCTACCTGGACAGCGAAACCATGCACCAGTCGGCGTTCATCGTGCGTCGCCTGCAAAGTGTGATCACCAGCAAATATGGGCGCCACAAACTGGCTGCCGACGGCACCCGTTTCGGCGCCGGCCAGCCCATCGTGACGCCGAGCACCATTCGCGGCGAGTTGATCGCCCAGTACGCCAAGCTGGAGCTGGAAGGCCACGTGGAAAACGCCGAGCTGTTCGCCGAGCACCTGGTTGTCGAGCGTGACAGTCAGGACCCGAGCCGGGTCAATGTGCTGTTCCCGCCGGACTACATCAATGGTTTGCGGGTGTTCGCACTGCTCAACCAGTTCCGTCTGCAATACGACGACGCCGCCTGAAAGTCGCGTTTGAACGTATGAACTGCGCCCACCTCGTGTGGGCTTTTTATTTGAAGGGAGAAACACCATGGGTCAACTGATTGCGGGCACCTGCTACGTCAAAGTGGACGGCGCTCAACTGACCATCAACGGCGGCTGCGAAGCGCCACTGATGTTCACCAAACGCGAAACCGTCGTACCGGGTTTCTATAAGGAAACCGACATTGCCCCGTCCTTCAAGGTGACGGCGCTGCACACCGCGGACTTCCCGCTCAAGCAACTGGTCGCCGGCACCGACATGACCGTCACCTGCGAATTCAACAATGGCAAGGTTTACGTACTGGCCGGCGCCTACCTGGTGGAAGAGCCGGTGTCCAAGGGCGACGACGCCACCATCGAACTGAAATTCGAAGGCATCAAGGGGACCTGGCAATGAGCGATGTCGTGACGCTGCGCGTGGCCATCGAGGCCCACGGCGAGCCGCTGAGCGAACTGACCCTGCGCCGTCCGACGGTGCAGGAGGTCCGGGCGATCAAGGCGCTGCCGTACAAGATCGACAAGAGCGAGGAGGTGAGCCTGGACATGGACGTCGCGGCCAAATACATCGCGGTCTGCGCCGGCATCCCGCCGTCGTCGGTCAACCAGTTGGACCTGGCTGACCTCAACGCATTGAGCTGGGCCGTCGCGAGTTTTTTCATGAGTGCGGCGTCGCAGCCATCGGCGACCTGATCGCAGCCGCCTATGACCTGGCCTGGTTCTGGAAGGTTGACCCCGAACAGATGATGGCCAGGCCACTGGATGTGCTCCGCGAGTCCCTGGAGCACGCGCAACGGATCAATGCGATGCAGCAGGTGCAGTGATGGCAGAGACACAAAAGGTAGAGAAAAAAGCAGTGCTGCTGACCGGCATCGATGAGCTGTCGCCCAAGCTTGCCAGCCTTCGAGCGAAGGTCGCCAGCTTCAAGCAGAACCTCGATGCCACGGGCCTTGGCAGCCTGGATATTTCCGCTCTGCTCCCCGAGGGCGGCCTGGCCAAACCGTTCATGGAGGGGCTCACGTCAGCAGAGGCTTTCAAAGGTGAAGTGGGCGCGGCGAACGCGGCGGCCAGCAGCTTGAAGGCACCTGAAGCGCCGCGTGTGGCGGCACAAAGCCTGGATGGATTGAAGACTTCCATCAGCAATGTGTCGGTGCAGTTCGGTTCGGCCCTGGGGCCGGCGGTCAACGCGGCGGCAGCCAGCTTGCAGCCGATGGTCACGGGTGTGGCCCAGGTGCTGCAGGATAACCCGCAATTGGTGCAGGGCCTGGCGACTGGCGTCGTGGCGTTCAATGCGATTCAAACGGCGGTCAGTGGTGCGAGCCAGGCGCTGGAAGTGGTCAACCTGGCCTTGAAGATGAACCCCATCGGCTTGATTGCCATGGGCATCGCCTTGGCGGCCGGAATGATCATCGCCCATTGGACACCGATTTCGGCGTTCTTCGCCGGGCTCTGGCAGAAGCTAGCGCCGATCGTCTTGCCGATGGTCGAGTTCTTCAAGACGATGTTCGCCTTCACCCCGATGGGGTTGGTGATCAGCAACTGGGGCCCGATCAGCAGTTTTTTCGGCGCGCTCTGGAATGTGATCGTGGCGGCGGCAACGCCAGTCATCGGTTTCATGCAGACGCTGTTCGCCTGGTCACCGTTGGGTTTGATCATCAGCAACTGGGCGCCCCTGACCGGGTTGTTCGCAGCGATCTGGGATCTGCTCAAGGCGTTGACTGTGCCGGTAATGGACGCGCTGAAAGGTCTGTTCGACTGGACGCCGCTGGGGCTGATCATGGCCAACTGGGGCACGATTGGGGAAGTCTTCGCCGGGATCTGGGAAGGCATTCGCAATCAGGTATCGATCATGCTGGCGGTGTTCAGCGGCCTGTTCGACTGGTCACCCATCGAGGGCCTGACCCGACAGTGGGGGCCGGTGGGTGAATGGTTCAGCCAGTGGTGGGACGAACTGCAGGGCGTGATTGCACCGATCAAGGCGTTCTTCAACGGCGGCTTCGGTGAAATTATCACCTCGTTCACCGGCAAGGTCGAAGGGTTGACCGAGGCGCAGCGCCAGACCAATGCCGAAGGCAAGGGCGAGCTGGCGCCGGCGTTTTTTGGTGGGGCCAGTGAGCCGCCAGCGGGCCTGTCTTCCAGTCTTGCGCCGGCGTCCGGCAACCTGCCGATGAAAACCTCATTGACGCCAGGCGCATTGCCGCAAACCTCCAGCGCCCTGGTGCAACAAAGCGCCGCCAACAATCGTACGCAGCTCGAAGGCGGCCTGACCGTGCGCTTCGAAAATGCGCCGGCCGGTTTGCGCGCCGATCCACCACAGACCAATCAACCGGCCCTGGCGGTGAGTTCGCGCATCGGCTATCGCTCACTTTCCACAGGAGGTTCCAATGAGCTGGCGTGATCGTTTGTTGCCGGCGTCGTTTCGTGGTGTCGGGTTCTGGGTCGATCAGGCGAAAACCCCGGTCGGCCACAAGGGCCAGTTGCATGAATATCCCCAGCGTGACCAGCCGTTCTTCGAAGGTCTCGGTCAGCAAGCGAAGATTCATGAGCTGACCGCGTTCATCGTCGGCCCCGATTGCCTGGAGCAGCGCGACAAGTTGCTCAAGGCCCTGGAGCAGGGCAGCGGCGAACTGGTGCATCCGTGGTTGGGGCGCCTGCAGGTCAAGGTCGGTGAATGCGACATGACCCACACCCGCCAGGACGGTGGCCTGGTGACCTTCGCCCTGAAGTTCTACCCCGACCAGCCGCTGCAATTCCCGTCGGCCGCGATCAACAGCCAGAAACTGTTGCTGGTGTCGGCTGACAGTTTCCTGGGTGCGGCGGTGCGGCGCTTCGAAGACGCGATGACGCTGATCAAAGCCGCGCGGATCGGCATCGCTGACCTGCGCAACAGCCTCAAGGATGTCTACGGCGTCATCGAGCAGGAACTCAAACCGTTGATCGAGACTTATCGGCAACTCAGCGATCTGGTCAAGGCGGTGAAGGAGCTGCCCAAGGAAGTGGCGGCCGAGTTCAAAGGGTTGCTGGGGGACATCCGGGAATTGAAGGACTTTGCCCGTGACGGCTATCGCGGCGTGATTGCCAGCGTGTCGCAACAGGTCGAGGCGATTCGCAAGGCGGACGCCCCCAAACTCACCACTGGCAAGGACACCACGGCGGCGGCCCAGGCCGTAGCCGATCTGGTCCAGGACACGCTGCTGGTGCAGGCCGCGCAATGGATTGCGGCGATGCCGGTGGCCGCACCGGCGGTCAAGTTGGGCGCCACCCCATCGGTGGCGCAGCAGGCGGTGCAGCCGGTCCAGCGTCGTGACGTGCCGGTGGCCGACGATGTGCTGGCCCTGCGCGATGCCCTCAACGAGGCCATCTGGCAAGCCTCGCTCAAGGCCGATCCGGATCACTACCAGGCAATGAACAATTTGCGTCAGCAGATGGCCGCGCACCTGACGGCGGTAGCGTCGTCGGGCGTAAGGCTGATCAACCTGTCGTTCAAGCAAAGCCTGCCGGCGTTGGTGGTGGCGTATCAGCAATTTGCCGATGCTACCCGGGTCACCGAAGTGACCCAGCGCAATGGCGTGGCTCACCCTGGTTTCCTGCCGCCCAACGACCTGAAAGTCTCGGGGGAATAAACCATGAACGAGCTCGACAACGCAGTCTCGCTCACCGTCGGCGGGCTGGATTACGGCGGCTGGAAAAGCGTGGAAATCAGTGCGGACCTGGAGCGGCAGTTCCGCACCTTCAAACTCGACATCACTTGGCAATGGCCAGGGCAGACCCAGTCGGTGCCAATTCGTCCTGGGGATGAATGTCAGGTGCGCATCGGTGCCGACCTGGTGCTCAGCGGCTACGTGTTCAAAGCCCCGGTCAGTTATGACGGGCGCCAGATCAGCCTGAGCATCGAGGGTGGTTCCAGGACCCAGGACTTGGTGGACTGCGCGGCGATCAATCGCCCGAGCCAATGGCGCGGGCAAACGGTGCTGAGCATCGTCCAGGCCCTGGCCTCGCAATATGGCGTGGGAGTGATCAGTGAGATCCCTGAAACCGCTCGGTTGAGCGAACACAGCATCGTGCCGGGGGAAACGGTCTTTCAATCCATCGACCGTCTGCTGACGTTGTTCCGGGTGTTTTCCACTGACGATGCCGAAGGCCGCGTGTTGCTGGCCAAACCCGGGAGTGGCGGGCGAGCCAGTGATGTGCTGGAACTGGGGAAAAACATTCTCTCGGGCAATGCACCGATGGACTACAGCCAGGTGTTCTCCGAATACCGGGTCATCGGCCAGCACAAAGGCAGTGATCAGCAGAGCGGGGCGGCGGTGAGCGAAGTTTCCGGCATCGCGACCGACCTGGGCTTCAAGCGCAAGCGGGTCACGGTGATCAGCGAAAGCGCGCAATTGACCTTCGAGCTGGCCCAGCAACGAGCCGATTGGGAAAGCGCTATCCGCACTGGCAAGGCCCTGACCACGACCTACCGCGTGCAGGGCTGGCGTCAGGCCAATGGTGATTTGTGGCGACATAACACGCTGGTGCGAGTGATCGACCCGGTGCTGGGGTTTGACGGCGACATGCTGATCTCCAAAGTGACGTATTCACTCTCCGCCCAAGGCTCCGTCACCACCCTGCAAGTCGCCCCGCCCCATACGTTCGACGCGAACCCGGTGCCGCCCAAAACCTGAGCCCAACGCAAAACTCCTTGTGGGAGCGGGCTTGCTCGCGAAAGCGGTGGGTCAGCTTGCCTCAATGTTGAATGAGCCCGCGCCATCGCGAGCAGGCTCGCTCCCACAGGGGGATCTTTGCCGAATACAAAACTTGATCCACTGGATATCTCTTGTGGGAGCGAGCCTGCTCGCGATGGCGTCGGTACAGCCAACAGAAGTTATGGCCAATAAACACCGCTTTCAAACTTCCGATTCCGAAGGAAACCTCAATGAGCCTACTGACCCGACTCCTGGCGCGCGGCACTGTCGTGCTCGCCAATTCGGCCACCAAGTTGCAATCGCTGCAAATGCGCCTCACCGCCGGTGAAGTGAACGACGATATGGAGCACTTCGAACCCTACGGCTTCACCAGCAACCCGTTGGCGGGTGCCGAGGGCATCGCCACGTTCCTGGGCGGTGACCGTTCCCATGCCGTGGTGCTGGTGGTCGCCGACCGTCGTTTCCGCCTCAAGGCCCTGGCCCCTGGCGAAGTGGCGATCTACACCGATGAAGGCGACAAGATCCACTTCAAGCGCGGTCGGGTCATCGACATCGACACCGCGACCTTGAACATCCGCGCCAGCAGCGCGGTGAATATCGACAGCCCGGTCATCAACCACACCGGCAAGCTCGTTTCCCAGGGCGACCAGATCGCCGGCGGCATCAGCCAGATCAAGCATGTGCACGTCGGCGTGCAGGCCGGCAACGGCCAGACCGGCGTGCCGGCGGGGGGCCAATGATGTTCATCAGCCAGAACCTGCACGCCGCGCTGACCCGCTCGGTGCTGATCAGTCTGTTCACCTGGCGCCGCGCCGCTGACGACGATGCCGTGGATGACGAGCAACGTTTCGGCTGGTGGGGCGACACTTTTCCCACCGTCGCCGACGACCGCATCGGTTCGCGGCTATGGCTGTTGCGCCGGGTCAAGCTGACCCGGCAGACCCAACTTGACGCCGAATTCTATGCCCGCGAAGCCTTGCAATGGCTGATCGACGACGGCCATTGCAGCGCCATCGACATCATCAGCGAACGCCTCGACGCCCAGCGCCTGAATCTGCGCACGGTTTTGACCCTGGCCGACGGCGAGCGCCTGGACATCAACCCCGATAACAGTTGGCAGGTGACCTATGCCGTTTGAAACCCCTTCGCTGCCGGTGCTCATCAAGCGCGCCCAAAGCGACCTGGCCAGCGATTCGCTGCGCCAGTCCGATGCCCAAGTGCTGGCTCGCACCCTGGGTGGCGCCGCCTATGGCCTGTATGGCTACCTGGATTGGATCGCTGAGCAGATCCTGCCAGACAAGGCCGACGAATCCACCCTGGAGCGCATCGCCGCCCTGCGCCTGAACCAGGCGCGCAAAGCGGCCCAGGTGGCCAGCGGCAGTGTCAGTTTCACCGCCACCGCGGGTGCGGTGCTGGATGTCGACACGCTGCTGCAATCCAGCGATGGGCGCACCTACAAAGTGACCAGCGCCCGCACCACCAGCAATGGCCTGAACAGCACCACTGTCGCCGCGTTGGACGCCGGCAGCCTGGGGAATGCCGATGCCGGCCTGGTGTTGACGCCGGTGCAGCCGATCCTTGGGATCGGCAACAGCTTCACCGTGCTCGCGCCCGGGTTGACCGGCGGCCTCGCCCGGGAAAGCCTCGAATCCCTGCGAGCCAGAGTGATCCGCTCCTACCGCATCATTCCCCACGGCGGTTCCGCGCAGGACTATGAAACCTGGGCCCTGGAATGCCCTGGCATCACCCGCGCCTGGTGTCGCGGCAGTTACCTGGGGCCCGGCACCGTTGGCGTGTTCGTCATGCGTGACGACGATCCGCTGCCGATTCCCAACGCCGAACAACTGGAAGAAGTCCGGGCCTATATCGAGCCGCTGCGCCCGGTCACCGCCGAGGTGCATGTGCTGGCGCCAACCCAGGTGCCGGTGACCTACCGGCTGCGCATTACCCCGGACACCAGCACCGTGCGCGCCGCCATCGAAGCGCAACTGCGCGACCTGCATAACCGCGAAGCTGGCCTCGGCGAAACCCTGTTGCTGACCCACATCGCCGAAGCCATCAGCAGCGCCACCGGCGAAACCGACCACAAACTCACCGCACCCATCGCTGACGTGGTCGCTGCCAGCAATCAGTTGCTGACCTTCGGAGGCTGCGTATGGCTGGAATAAGAACCGCCGAGCAGTACCAGGCCCAACTGCGCAGCCTGCTGCCCAGCGGTCCGGCATGGGACCCGGAGCGTGTGCCGGAACTGGAAGAGGTGCTCGAAGGCATCGCCCAGGAACTGGCGCGTCTCGACGCCCGCGCCGCCGACCTGCTCCACGAAATGGACCCGGCGGGTGTGAGTGAGCTGGTGTCGGATTGGGAGCGGGTGATGAACCTGCCCGACCCGTGCCTCGGCGCTACACCGCTGTATGACGATCGCCGGTTGGCGGTGCGTCGGCGATTGTTGGCGGTGGGCAGTCAGGCCATCGCTTATTACGTGGAAATCGCCAAGAGCCAGGGCTACCCCAACGCCACCATCACCGAACTCAAGGCTCCCCGCATGGGCCGCGCCCGCTTCGGCGAAGCGCACTTCGGCACCTGGCAGGCGCAATTCATGTGGACCCTCAACACCGGCGGCCGCCTGCTGCTCGGCCGACGTTTTGGCGCCAGCTATTGGGGGGAGCGTTTCGGCGTCAATCCGGGTTCGGCGCTCGAGTGCCTGATTCATCGTAGTGCGCCGGCGCATACGAAGGTTCACATCAATTATGACTAGGGAGTAGATGAATGGATTATCCGAAGAGTGTGCCCAGCGCCGGGCTGGTGAATGGGAAGTTCGTGGATGAAAACCCGTTGACCGGGACGCCGGGGTCGTTGATTCCGGCGGCCTGGGGGAATGGGGTGACGCAGGAGATTGTGAATGTCATCAAGGCGGGGGATCTGGCGCCAGATGAAACCCAAAACGATCAATTACTCGAAGCGATTCAGTCGGTCGCCGCCAAGGGCTGGAACCAGGATCTCGCGCTTCCGATCGCCGCTTTGTCGCTGCCGACGATTGCAACGGCGGATGCCCGTCTGGCAGTAACGCCTACGGCCGTGTCCACCAGCGGCGGCCGCGTTTCGATTCCGATGGGTGTGTACATCAGCATCGGACAAGACGTGGTGAGTGGACGGTTGGGCCGTTCACGTACCTACGTGACGACGGCGTGGAGCAGCGCCGATCTGTTGCCCAGCGCCAGCTATTTTCTAAGAGCACAGGTCATAGGCGGCGCACTGACATTCTATGTGCAGCGTGGAAGCCTGTATGACCTCCCGCCGGAGTCCTTGAAGGGGACTGTCAACGGCGCGTCCGGCGGTGGGTTTGCGTCGACGCCCCTGGACATCTGCCTGGCCTGGGTGATGACCGGGGCGCCGGGCTCCTTGCCGACGATTCGCACGATCTATAACCGTGCTCAATTGACCTGGACGCAAACTTTAAATGGGACTGGGGTGGTTTATTTGCCGCTCGATCCGCACGCCCGGGCGGCGCGGCTTGTGGCGGGTAATCCTACTCCTCCACCGAATGCAGTGACGTCGCTGACATTCGTTCAGGCTGGGTGGGTCGGGGGCAATTACAGCTACCTGTCACCTGTCTCAGTAACTCCCGGCAACAACGCGATGGGTTGGGCTAATCCCGCAAGTGCGCCAATGGCAATGTGCGTGTTGTTCTCCAATAACGTTGTCAATGATGTAACGGTCGCCACAGTTACAGCCAGTTTTGACCATGCCCAGTCGCGTTCGCTTTGGCAGTCGTACCAGGCCGAGCACACATTGGGCGCCACCAATGCCGATAGCGACGAGTTGCTATTGAGCATGGGGATCAAGGGGCACCAGGCCCTGACGGATTACAGCGTGGGCATCGCCGTCAACTTTACCAACGCAGTCAATGTTCACCTGTCTTGGGAGCTGATCCGATGAAAGTCATTCAAGAGCTGCACCAATACGAAGATGGACTTCGCTCGCCTGCGCCTTCTTCCGCCCATATCTGGGAGGACGGTACGTGGGTGCTTACCGAAGAGAATGCCGCCGAGCAGTTGCGTCAGGAAGCCGAACGCTTGTGCGCCACGGTCGATACCGCTGCCGACAGCGCCCGCCGCACGTTGGCCGGTGATCCCTTGCGTGCCTTGGAATACCAACAAGCCGCCCTGGAGGCGCAGGCCTTCAAGGATCAGGGCTACCCGAAAAAATTGGTTCCGTTGTCCGTTTCTGCGTGGGTCGTCAAAGGGCGCACAGCCAAGCAGGCGGCGGATCAGATTCTCGCCAAGGCCGCCGAATTTGAAGCAAACCTGCTGGCGCTTCGCGAACTGCGTCTCAAGGCCAAGGCACAGATTCGCGCACACATGGCCAAAGGCAAGGCGGATCTTGCCAGCCAAGCCGTTGATGATGTGCTCACGACTATCCGAGCGCTACCTCTTCGCGCTTGAGCCCCATCTCATAGAGAGTAATAAAACATGGATTATCCAAAAAGTGTTCCCAGCGTCGGGCTGGTGAACGGTCGGTTTGTGGATGAAAATCCGCTGGCGGGCACTCCCGGGTCGTTGATTCCAGCAGTATGGGGAAACAGTGTCACTCAGGAAATCCTGGGCGTGATCTCCGCGGCCGGCATGACGCCGTCCGAAGCGGATAACGGTCAGTTGATCAAGGCACTGCAAACCATTCTCGGGCGTAGTAGTCCGATGCGTTCAGTTGTCACGCGGCTTACCACATCAAAGGTGTTGGCCGCCGACGAGTTGGGGCTGGTGCTGATTGATTCAAGTGCTGGTGCGAGCACAGTAACCCTACCTGCGGCCAATGCGGTGCTCGGTGTTCGCGATGTGATTGTGCGTCGCGTGGATAACAGTGGTAACCGTCTGATGGTGCGCGCTTCCGGTACCGATCGGATCCGCTTTCATACCCACCTGGCGGCCAGCGGCTATCCATTTCTGGTATTGATGGGCAGTGGCGATTGGTGGCATTTGCGCAGTGATGAAACCGGAGCTTGGTGGCCGGTAGGCCGGTTTGATGCAACGGCGCTGGGGCGCGTTTCTTTCGAGAGCACTCGCCAAGTCATTCCGGGTGGGTATGCAGTGCTTAACGGAAACCTATTGGTGCGTAGCGATTGGCCGTGGCTGTGGGATCACGCGCAATTGTCCGGTGCGTTGGTGAGCGAAGCCAGTAGGTCGGGAAATGAAGGCGCGTGGACGAGCGGTGATGGGGCTACAACGTTTCGGATTCCCGATATTCGCGGCGAGTTCTTGCGCGTATTGGATGAGGCACGAGGGGTAGATATTGACCGTTCGGCGGGCAGCAGACAGATGTATACCCTTGAAAGCCACAACCATTATTTGCCCACCAGCTCGGGAAGTGCTAATCGCCCTGGTCCTGCTATTGCTGATGCGTCTTGGGACGTCACCCGCGATGTCAATGCTGCGCCTGCAACAGGGATAGTCGGTACGACTTATCCAAATCCACTGTTTTTTTCCAGTCCGGCCATGGTCGGCAATATAGGGAGCTTCGGCACTGAAACCCGCCCCAGGAACATCGCCTATCCCGCCCGAATCAAGCTGATCTGAGGTGACTATGTTTATTTATCTGTTTGACGACGCCGGTGTTCTATCGGGGCCGGTAGACCTTTTCGTGACCCCAGGGATGGGGATTCAGATCCCTGGTAACGGCATCCAACTTTCCTTCGAACTACCTCCCGCCCAAGACCATCATTCTTGGGTCATGGTCAATGGCGTTCCTCGAGAAATGGTGGACTGGCGTGGTTCGGTGTATCGCAAGGACAACGGCGCTCTTCTGGAGTGGACCGAGTTCGGTGAGTTGCCAGATACCTACACAGCCGAGCCGTGGCCGGGCAATTACCATGTATGGCACGAGAACCGCTGGGTATTCGACGAGGCTCTACAGCAGGTCGATCTCAAGCGCGAAGTCTTGGCAAGACGCGATAAATTGCTGCGTGAAGCGGTTCAAAGAATTGCTCCCTTCCAGTACGCCGAAGACATCGGGGATGCGAGCGATCAGGAGCAACTGACGCTGATGGAGTGGAAACTCTACAGCGTTGAGTTGAATCGCATCCAGCATCAGGTCGGTTTTCCTAGCGATATCAACTGGCCGGCCTTGCCCGAGCCCGCCCTGTAATACCGTCACCGCAAAATGGCAAACACTCACTCCGGTTGGCCGGGCATTTCAATAACGTGTTTTCGATGATCTGATCATGGACGTTACACCGCAGCAACTCATCAACATCATGCCCAACGCCCGCTCTCAAGCGGGCGTTTTTATTTCCGCGCTGAACACCGCCATGTCGCACCATCGCATCGACACACCCAAACGCATGGCCGCGTTTCTGGCCCAGATTGGCCATGAATCAGGGCAATTGCGCTACGTGCGCGAACTTGGCAGTGAGCAATATCTCAGCAAGTACGACACGGGATCGTTGGCCGTTCGCCTGGGCAATACGCCCCAGGCCGACGGTGACGGTCAGCAATATCGTGGTCGCGGCCTGATTCAGATTACCGGGCGTGACAATTATCGACGTTGCAGCTTGGGTTTGTTCGGCGATGAACGACTGTTGGCGTTGCCGCAACTGCTGGAGCAACCGCAATGGGCGGCTGAGTCTGCCGCCTGGTTCTGGAATCAGAACGGTTTGAACGAACTGGCCGACCGCGATCAGTTCAACACCATCACCCGCCGTATCAACGGCGGTTTGAATGGCTTGCAGGATCGTCTGCAACTCTGGGCGCGGGCGAGGGCGGTGTTATGTCAGCCTTCGGTTTGATGCCTTTTTTTTCTCGCTCCTTTGGTGTTGCTGTGTTGCTGGCGTTGGTGGCCGGCGGCCCGGCGGTGTTGGCCTGGCAAGTCCAGGCGTGGCGTTATGACCGGCAACTGGCGCAAGCGGCTCAGGTCCAGGCGCAGACGCTGAATCAAATCACCCAGGCAGCAGCGATTCAACAGAAGGCCGAGCAAGACAAGCGCCTGGCCCTGGAACAACAACTCTCCGCCAGCGAACAATCCCATTACCGAGCCTTGAGCGATGCCCAACGTGACCAGGATCGCTTGCGCGATCGTCTTGCTACTGCCGATGTCCGGCTGTCAGTCCTCCTCGACGCCGACGATGTTGCCGCCGGTTGTGCAGTGCCTGCCACCGCCGGCGCCGGCGGCGTGGATCATGGCCCCCCACGCGCCCGACTTGACCCGGCGCATGCTCAACGAATTATCGCCATCACCGACGCAGGGGATCGTGGATTGATCGCTCTGCAAGCCTGTCAGGCGTACGTCAGGGCATTGGGGCGCTGATCCGGCGAGCCTTGCAAGCCTGGAATGCTCGTGTACGGTAGGGCCCTTGCATCGAATCAGGAGAGCATCATGGACGACATTACCGAATTGGCCGCTGAACTGGGCCGACGCCTGCAGCGGGTCAATGCCCATGTGAGCACGGCCGAATCCTGTACCGGAGGCGGGATTGCCGAGGCGATTACCCGCATTCCCGGGAGTTCGGCGTGGTTCGAGGCGGGTTATGTCACCTATTCCAACCGCCAGAAGACTCAGCAGCTGGGTGTGCCGGCCGAGCTGTTCGCAACGGTGGGGGCGGTCAGTCGCGAGGTGGTCGAGGCAATGGTGCGGGGCGCGCAGCAAAAAAGTCTGGCGCGTTTTGCCGTGGCGGTCAGCGGCGTGGCCGGCCCCGATGGTGGTACGCCGAACAAACCAGTGGGCACTGTATGGCTGGCCTGGGGCGTTGGCGAGACGGTCATCAGTGAGCAGCGATTCTTCCCGGGTAACCGCGACGAGGTCCGCCGACAAACGGTGAAGGCCGCGCTAGAGGGGCTGTTGCAACATGCCGCTGTAGAAATCTCAAATCAGGGGTAGGCGATCCTCAATCGCTGTGGAATAATACTGGCTACTTATACAGGTGTTGGCCGTCAGGCCTTATTGATTACGTGAGGACTTTAATGGACGACAACAAGAAGAAAGCCTTGGCTGCGGCCTTGGGTCAGATCGAACGTCAATTCGGCAAGGGTGCCGTAATGCGTATGGGCGATCAGGACCGTCAGGCTATTCCTTCCATCTCCACCGGCTCCCTGGGCCTGGACATTGCGCTTGGCATCGGCGGCCTGCCAAAAGGCCGTATCGTTGAAATCTATGGTCCTGAATCTTCCGGTAAAACCACGCTGACCCTGTCCGTGATCGCCCAGGCTCAAAAAGCCGGTGCGACCTGCGCCTTCGTCGATGCCGAACACGCCCTGGACCCGGAATATGCCGGCAAGTTGGGCGTTAACGTCGATGACCTGCTGGTTTCCCAGCCGGACACCGGTGAGCAGGCCCTGGAAATCACCGACATGCTGGTGCGTTCCAATGCCGTTGACGTGATCATCGTCGACTCCGTGGCTGCACTGGTACCAAAAGCGGAAATCGAAGGTGAAATGGGCGACATGCACGTGGGCCTCCAGGCTCGTCTGATGTCCCAGGCCCTGCGCAAGATCACCGGTAACATCAAGAACGCCAACTGCCTGGTGATCTTCATCAACCAGATCCGCATGAAGATCGGCGTGATGTTCGGCAGCCCGGAAACCACCACCGGTGGTAACGCGCTGAAGTTCTACGCTTCGGTTCGTCTGGATATCCGCCGCACTGGCGCCGTGAAAGAAGGCGATGAGGTTGTCGGCAGTGAAACCCGCGTCAAGGTTGTGAAGAACAAGGTCGCTTCGCCGTTCCGTCAGGCGGAGTTCCAGATTCTTTACGGCAAGGGTATCTACCTTAATGGCGAGATGATCGACCTGGGTGTGTTGCACGGTTTTGTCGAAAAATCCGGCGCCTGGTATGCCTACAACGGCACCAAGATCGGTCAGGGCAAGGCCAACTCGGCCAAGTTCCTGGCGGATAACCCGGAAATTGCAGCAACCCTCGAGAAGCAACTGCGTGACAAGCTTCTGAGCCCAGTTGCGGACGTCAAGTCGGTGGCTAACCGCGAGACTGCAGACGACCTGGCTGACGCTGACATCTGATCGATTCGATGACCGTCGTACTCGATAACCTCGTCGCGGTGCGGCGAACCGCGATGGACCTGCTCGCCAGGCGCGAGCACGGTCGAGTCGAGCTGACGCGTAAGCTGCGTCAGCGCGGCGCTCCAGATGAGTTGATCGACACGGCCCTCGACCGTTTGACGGAAGAGGGCTTGTTGTCGGAGTCTCGTTACCTTGAGAGCTTTGTCTCTTATCGCGCTCGCTCTGGATACGGCCCCTTGCGAATTCGTGAGGAACTCGGTCAGCGTGGCTTGCAGCGCCCGGATATCGAACTGGCCTTGCGCGAAAGCGGTATCGATTGGCAGGCGCAACTGATGGACACTTGGCGCCGCAAGTTCTCAGGGCATCTGCCCATCGATGCTAGGGAGCGAGCCAAGCAAGGACGTTTCCTGGCATATCGAGGATATTCCATGGAAATGATCAACCGTTTATTCAGCGGTCGCGGCATGGACGACTAAACAACAATGGCCCGCTATTTTGATAGCGGGCCGTTTTTTTATGGACTCAGGTCACCTTGATCGGCTCCCAGGTGAGGGGTTGGGCCTTGGTGGCGGGCTGGGCCCAGTTTTCCGACAGGTTGATGTAATCCACCAGTTCCCTCAAACGACCGTGATCGCGGGCATTGAAGGTAAAGGCCAGTCGGGTCAGATGGCTGAAACGGGCCTCGTCGTGTTCCTCGCCGGCGTAGGCGTGTTGATGAAAACAATCGTTGAGGCACAGGTCGGCAAACTCCGCCTGCAAATGCCCAAGGGCCTGCTCGTTCAGCTTGTGATTCATACGGATCACGAATTGATGTTTGAGCCAGCGGCTGGAGTGGAAGTTGCTGTAAAACTGATTGATCTCCTCTACTGCCTCTTGAGCGCTGTACACCAGGCGCATCAACTTCATATCGGTGGGCAGGATGTAGCGGTTTTCTTCCAGTTGCTCACGGATGAAGTGCAGGGCGCCTTGCCAGAACTTGCCTCCCGGTACATCCAGCAGCACCACCGGCACCAGCGGGCTTTTACCGGTTTGCACCAACGTCAGGACTTCCAACGCTTCATCGAGGGTGCCGAAACCGCCCGGGCAGAGCACCAGTGCGTCGGCCTCTTTGACGAAGAACAGCTTCCGGGTGAAGAAAAAGTGGAACGGCAGCAGATTCTGCGTGCCGTCAACGGTCGGATTCGCATGCTGTTCGAAAGGCAAGGTGATGTTGAAACCCAGGCTGTGGTCCCGGCCAGCGCCTTCATGGGCGGCCGCCATGATGCCACCGCCGGCGCCAGTGATGACCATCATGTCCGAGCGTGCCAACTCCGCCCCCAGTTCCCGGGCCAGGCCGTACAGCGGATGTTCGATGGGCGTTCGGGCCGAACCGAAGACCGTGACCTTGCGTCGGCCCTTGAATTGTTCGAGCGTGCGAAAAGCGTGCTCCAGTTCTCGCAAGGCCTGCAGCGTGATCTTGGCATTCCAGCGGTTGTGATCTTCCTGGGCCATGCGCAGGACGGTCAGGATCATGTCTCGGTAGATGGGGAGGTTCGGGCTGTTGGGGGAGACCAGGTTGAGTTGCTCTTCGACCTTGCGGGTGAGGTCGTGTCCATGGTTCTCAAAATGACGACTCAGCAAGTCATTCGGTTTGTAAGGCATTCAGCTTCTCCTTCTTGGCAAAACCCCAGCCCGAACGAGAGATTCGTCAGGGCCACGACACTCCGTGTGTCGTTGTCAGCCCAGGACCGTGCCTGGACGTTCGACCTGGTTCGACGCGGCGTGCGACAGGCGACCAAGCCATCCTGCGGGTTCTGCGTTTCCCTTGTATGAAAGAACTGTCACGCGCAAAGGTGTCGGTAGGGCAGCCTCGTTCTGCCTTAAGCAAAGAGATACTTTTGAATCTAGTCCCTCGCGCGGATCTTCGCTGTCTTGATCATGGCGCTCAAAAAATATCGTTGGCAACCGCTCAAATGTCATGCCGCTCGTCAGATTGCCAACTAGGTGCGTGCCGCTCTGATTAACTGATTAGCAAGCATTCAATGCTATGGCGCGTCCAGGACTGGACGCTGCGCGATGGATTGAAGTGGATCGGGCATGGAGGCGGGACTGATGACCAGAGTAACTTTGGAGCTCGACAAGCAGTTGTACCAGACGCTGTTGGAAGCGGCTCATGCTAATCGGGTAAGCCTCGAGGAGGAGTGCTGTCGCCGGTTGGAAGGCCGAGCATGGCGCTCGCGCTACCTGCAGGCGCTGGTGGCGGAACTGCGCGCCGACGATGAGCAGCGGCGCGCCAGTTCGGGTTGATTATTTTTTGGTCTTGGCCGGTTTCGGGCAGTCGGATTCCTGGAAGCGCTCAGTCGCAATGGGGCGATTGGTCTTAACTTCGGTGAACTCGTAGCGCATGGTCGCGCCCTGGGCCATCAATTTGCGCAAGCCTGGGTTGGTACACACGGTGGCACCTAGCTGGAAATAGACGGCCTTGGGGTCGGCCCGCATTTTCTGGGCGTGGCTGCTTTGCACGCTCAGATGATTGATCAGCTCAGTGCCTTCTACGGTGTAGCCCTGGTCGAGAATGTCCTCGTTGATTGCCCGGGGCGTGCCGGCGCTGCTTTGCGCGGCTACATTGCGCAGCATCTTGTTCAGTTCGAGTTCTTTCAGCGAAGCGGCCTGTGCGGTGACGGACGTCGCCAGTAGCACGGCAACGGTGGGGACGATAAGGCGCAGCATGAAACTCTCCTGGTTCAGTGACTGGTGGTTCGACCGGTCACATGGCTGTGCGTTCAGTGGTGGCGAATTATAGGGTAGGCCGGGTGGACGGTACAGGTTTGCGCGCTCTGGTAGACTGCCGGCCTTTATCCTGCCGAGTCTTGTTCGTGTCGATTTTCCCTGCCTGTCGGCGTCGCCTGCGATGAACCATGCCCCTAACGCCGTAGCCCGTCTGCGCGACCTGCGCATCGATGAAGGTATCAAGCCGATTCAGGCCCGTGGCTGGCGCGCGCCCCGTTGCAGCGCCTGCCGGGTGATCGAGAGCCATTGCCTGTGCGCCTGGCGTCCGAGCGTCGAGGCTCGTTCGGGTGTCTGCCTGATCATGACCAACAAGGAAGTGTTCAAGCCGAGCAACACGGGTTGGCTGATTGCTGACGTAGTGCGCGACAATCACGCGTTCATCTGGTCACGCACCGACGTCGACGAACAACTGCTGGCGCTGCTCAACGACCCGCAATGGCAGCCATATCTGGTGTTTCCCGGTGAGTATGTCGAACCATCGCGGGTCACACATACCGTCAACCTCGATCAGGGCAAGCGTCCGTTGTTCATTCTGCTGGATGCGACCTGGACCGAGGCGCGCAAGATTTTCCGTAAAAGCCCGTATTTCGACCGTTTGCCGATTCTGAGCCTGCTGCCCGACAGGCTGTCGCGCTACCGCTTGCGCCGCTCGACTCGCAGCGAGCATCTGTGCACCGCCGAAGTGGCGGCGTTATGTCTGGAACTGGCTGGGGACAGTGACGCTGCCTCGGCCCTGGATGCCTATTTCGATGTGTTCAGCCAGCATTACCTGGGTGCCAAACGACAGCAGGAGATGGATGTGTCCACTGCGGCCCACGCTGAGTTGCAGCCCTTTATTCGTACGGCGCAGCCAGTGTTGGCTTAATAGTGGCCCATACTGAACACGGTAGCGGCCGTGCTGCTTGACCACCCCGGTTTCGCTGGGCATGCTTGGCGCCGATTAGGGTACGGCCAAGGTTTGAAACGCCGTGTTTTTACGTGTTGGCGTTGAACGTACCCCTTTGATGCCGCGGCATGTCGGTATCTTGAGTTGCTTGGGCAAGGCGTGAGTGCATCAGGCCTGCCATTAAAAACAGGATCATTTGAAAAATGGCCACATACGAAATCCTGATAGCCGATGACCATCCGCTCTTTCGCAGCGCGTTACATCAGGCGGTGACCATGGGGCTGGGCCCCGATGTCCGACTCACGGAAGTGGCCAGTATTGCGGAACTGGAGGCCCGGCTGACTGAAAAGGCCGATTGGGATCTTGTGCTGCTGGATCTGAACATGCCGGGCGCTTATGGTTTTTCCGGGCTGGTCTTGCTGCGCGGCCAATACCCGCAAATTCCTGTGGTGATGGTATCGGCCCAGGAAGAAGCTTCGGTGATGGTCAAGGCCCGGGAGTTCGGCGCCAGTGGCTTCATTCCTAAATCCAGTTCCCTTGAGATGATCCAGGTAGCCGTCAAGGCGGTCCTGGATGGCGATGTGTCCTGGCCTCCCCAGGCATTCGAAGCAGTGAGCGTATCCGACGAAGCCAAGGCCGCCAGCGAAGGGCTGGCCAGCCTCACTCCGCAGCAGTTCCGCGTGTTGACCATGGTGTGTGAAGGTCTGCTGAACAAGCAGATTGCCTATGAGTTGAACGTGTCCGAAGCCACCATCAAGGCCCATGTCACTGCAATCTTTCGTAAACTGAATGTGCGCACCCGGACCCAGGCGGCCTTGCTGCTGCAGCAACTTGAGTCCATTTCACCGCAATCGTAGCGTTTTGTTCACGCTTTTTTGACCGGGTTTGAATTAGCTTCTCCACCCCTTTTGATCAGTTGCCCACTTATGTCGCCTTTTAAAGGCCAAACCGGCCTGAAACGCATCCTCAACGCCTCCGGCTATTCTCTGGACGGCCTGCGCGCGGCCTTCGTTGGTGAAGCCGCGTTTCGTCAGTTGGTCTTGCTCAACGTCATCCTGATTCCGTTGTCGTTCTTCCTGAATGTCAGCCGTGTCGAGCAGGCGCTGCTGATTGCGGTCTGCCTGCTGGCATTGATCGTGGAGTTGCTCAACTCGGCGGTGGAGGCGGCCATCGACCGCATTTCCCTGGAGCTGCACCCGTTGTCGAAAAATGCCAAGGACATGGGCAGTGCCGCTCAGTTCGTTGCTTTGAGCATGATTGCCTTGGTGTGGGGCCTGATTTTGCTCTAGTGCCCCGGCGCTCAGGCAATGGGGGGCAGGACGATTTCGTCGCTGCGCTGCACGCCAGCGGTGAATGCCCGGCACAGTTCGAGGAATTCGCGCATGGCCGACGTCTGGTATTTTTGTTTGTGCCAGATGAAATAAAACTGCCGGGCCAGGTCCATGTCCGGGGTTTCCACGGCTACGAGACTGCCGCGCCGGAAGGCATCACGCAGGGCCAGGCGTGAAATGCAGCCAATCCCCAGGCCCGATTCCACGGCTCGCTTGATGGCTTCGGTGTGTTCCAGTTCCAGACGCACGTTCAGCGCACTGCGATGGTGACGCATGGCCTGGTCGAAGGTCAGGCGGGTGCCGGAACCTTGCTCCCGCAGAATCCACGCCTCATGGGTCAGTTCCTCCATGGTCGCCTGGCCGCGTTTGGCCAGCGGATGTTGAGGGGCGCAAAACACCACCAGTTCATCCTCGACCCAGCTCTGGACCTCGATGTCCGGATGGCTGCAGTCGCCTTCGATTAGACCCAGATCAATTTCATAGTGAGCAACCTGGTGCACGATATTGGCAGTGTTTTGCACATGCAGCTTCACCTGGCTTTCCGGATGACGCTGCATGAAACTGCCGATCAGCAAGGTCGCCAGGTAATTGCCGATGGTCAGGGTGGCGCCGACCGCCAGTGAGCCGAAACCGGACTTGCCGTTGAGCAGGTCTTCGATCTCCTTGGATTGGTCCAGCAGCGCCACCGCCTGGGGCAGCAGTTGTTTGCCCAAGGCATTGAGACTCAGGCGTTTGCCGGCGCGGTCGAACAATTGGCAGCTGGACTGGCGCTCCAGTTCGGTGATGGAGGTGCTGGCCGCCGACTGCGAAAGATTGAGCAGGCCCGCGGCACGGGACACGCTCTCTTGCTGGGCGACGGCGACGAAGACTTGAAGTTGACGTAGAGTAAATCGCATATCGATATAACCGATAACCCTTATCTTAATAATTCATTTAACAGATATTGTCGCCGCCATTAGAATGCGATGCAATTGCGCAAATTAACGACGCAGGCATCATTCCCAGGAGTCCCCGTACATGAGCAACATGAACCACGAGCGTGTCCTCAGTGTTCATCACTGGAACGACACTCTGTTCAGCTTCAAGTGCACCCGTGATCCGGGCCTGCGCTTCGAGAACGGTCAGTTCGTGATGATCGGCCTGCAGCAGCCCAACGGCCGCCCGCTTATGCGCGCTTACTCGATCGCCAGTCCGAACTGGGAAGAGCATCTCGAATTTTTCAGCATCAAGGTGCCTGACGGCCCGTTGACTTCCCAGTTGCAGCATCTGAAGGAAGGCGACGAGATCATCATCAGCAAGAAGCCCACCGGCACCCTGGTGCTGGACGATCTCAAGCCTGGCAAGCATTTGTACCTGCTGAGCACCGGCACTGGGCTGGCGCCATTCATGAGCGTGATCCAGGATCCGGAAACCTACGAGCGTTTCGAAAAAGTGATCCTGTGCCACGGCGTACGGTACGTCAATGAAGTTGCCTACCGCGAGTTCATTACCGAACACCTGCCGCAGAACGAATTCTTCGGCGAAGCGCTGCGTGACAAACTGATCTACTACCCGACCGTTACTCGCGAACCATTCGAGAACGAAGGCCGCCTGACCGACCTGATGCGCAGCGGCAAGCTGTTCCGCGACATCGGCCTGCCGCCGATCAACCCGCAGGACGACCGCGCCATGCTGTGCGGTAGCCCGAGCATGCTCGACGAGACCAGCGAAGTGCTCAACAGTTTCGGCCTGACTGTTTCGCCACGCATGCGTGAGCCGGGTGATTACCTGATCGAGCGGGCGTTTGTAGAGAAGTAAACCTCGGTTTATGCGGTGTTGATCGATCGCCATCGCGAGCAGGCTCGCTCCCACAATGGAATATGTGGGAACACAAATCTTGTGGCCACTGAAGTTCAAAGGTGGGAGCGAGCCTGCTCGCGATAGCCGCAACCCGGTCTGCAGTTACCCATGAAAAAGCCCGCGCTACCTGAAGAAGGCAGCGCGGGCTTTTTCGTTTCTGGCGGTTACGATTTCGCCGGAATCACTTCCAGCACCTTGATCACCCCGGGCTGCGGATAATGCCAACGCACATCCAGATCCCAGAACTGCGCACCATATTCCCGTTCGGGCGTGGGAATCTGGTACGCCGGACGTGGGTCTTGGGCCAGGCACTGTTCGATCAGCTCCACCAGGGGTTCTTCCAGGCGCTTGGCGTGGTCGCGGGCCTGATGCAGGGCAGAGCTGGCCCATCGCACCGCAATCAGCTCAGGCGCTGCGCTGGCGATGTTGTTGTGCGCCGAGCCGATGATGTCTGCGTAGGGCACGTAGGGTTTGATATCCAGCACTGGGGTGCCGTCCAGCAAGTCGATGCCCGAGATCCACAGGCGCCCGGCTTCGACCCGCTCCAGTTTCACCACCGACTGGCCGATGCCGTTGGGGCGATGGGTGGCGCGAGTGGCGAACACCCCCATGGACTTATTGCCGCCCAGACGCGGCGGGCGCACTTTCAGCCGTGGCTTGTCTTCCAGGGCCTGGTGGAACAGAAACAGCAGCCAGACATGGCTGACCTGCTCCAGGCCCTGCACCGCATCGCCCTGATCGAATGGCGCCACCAACTCCAGCACACCGCGCGCGGCCGGGGCCAGTTGCGGTTGACGGGGAATGGCGAACTTCTCCTTGAAGCAGGAGCGGACGTAGCCGATGGGGGAGACGTTGTAGGCCATTTCAAGAGCTTCAAGTTGCAAGCTGCAAGCTGCAAGTTATGAACTTGTCGCTTGAAGCTTTTAGCGGTTGTTTAAGCTCTGACGCGCAGCGTCAGCCCCTTGAGGAAGTTGCGCAGTAACTGGTCACCGCACGGGCGGTAGTTGGTGTGGCCGAACTTGCGGAACAATGCGCTCAGTTCCGGCTTGGACACCGGGAACTCCGCGGCCTTGAGGATGGCGTGCATGTCGTCTTCCTTCAGTTCGAAGGCCACCCGCAGCTTCTTGAGGATGATGTTGTTGGTGACCGGCACTTCGATTGGCTGCGGTGGACGGCTTTCGTCCTTGCCGCGCTTGAAGATCACCAGGCCGTCGAGAAAATGCGCCATGACTTCGTCAGGGCAGAACACGAAGCCTTCTTCCTCGTCTTTCTTGAGGTAACCCACCAGATCCGCCATGGGCACTTCCAGGCCACCCAGCTTGATGATCTCGATGACTTTCTTGTCGCTGATGTCGAGCATGTAGCGCACGCTGCGAAGTACGTCGTTGTGAACCATGTGTGCAATCCTGATCAATCGGCAGTGGGCACCGCAGCTCGGTGCGGCGCCGGAAAAAGAAACTAGAACTTCTCTTTGGTGGACAGGTAACGCCACTGGCCCAAGGGCACCTTACCGATGGACACGCCGCCAATGCGGATGCGCCGAATGGCCACCACCTTGAGGCCGACCGCCTGGCAAAACAGCGCGATCACCCCCGGTTGCGGGTTCTTCATGGCAAAGCGCAAGCGGTTCTCGTTCTGCCAACTGGCCTTGACCGCCGGCAACTCCTTGCCTTTGTAGGTCAGGCCATGGTTCAGGCGATTGAGGCCATGGGCGACCATTTCGCCTTCGACTTCCACCACGTACTCCTGCTCGATCTTGGCGGCGTCGGCGGTGAGCTTGCGCAGAATCTTCCAGTCCTGGGTGAACACCAGCAACCCACTGGCGTTGGCCTGCAGGTCGGCACTGGCGGTCAGGCGCAGAAAGTGGCCCTTGAGGGGGCGCTTGCCGAAGCGGTGTTCTTCGCTCAGGGTCTGTGGTCCAAGGGACGCCATCGCCGTGTCTGCATCCATGCCCGCCGGGGCGTTCAACAGGAGGGTGACCGGCTCTGGCGCGGTGGCCTTGGCCTCGGGGTCGAGTTCGACTTTCTGGGTAGTGACCTTGAACTGCGGTTCGTCGATCACTTCGCCGTCCACGGTGACCCAGCCGCCCTCGATGAACAGCTCAGCCTCCCGACGGGAACAGCCGACGAGTTCGATGAGGCGTTTGGAGAGACGAATCGGGTCAGTCATGACAGGGCCGTAACAAAAAGAGGGTGGGCATTGTACCTGCCTGGCGCCGGTTAATCGCGGGTCCATTTGCCTTTTAGCCGCGTTGGACCTTCAGGTCGGGCTGTTTGTAGCGCATGTGCAGCAACGGGTACGGCTGGTTCATGCCGTCCTTTGCCGAACGGCCGACCACTTCGAAGCCTTGCTTGAGGTAAAAACCCAAGGCTTGCGGGTTCTGTTCGTTGACATCCAGCTGATCGGCGTTCATGTGCTCCATGGCATAACGCAACAGCTGTTTGCCCAGGCCCTGGCCACGGTGTTGCGGGTCGATGAAAAGCATCTCGATCTTGCCGGCTGCGACGCCGGCGAAACCGGTAATGCGCTGGCGAGTGTCCCGGGTGCAGATGAGCATGACCGCGTCCAGATAACGGGTGAGCACCAGGTTCTTCAACAGTTCGATGTAGCTGTCCGGCAGAAAATCGTGGGTGGCGCGTACCGAGGCCTCCCAGACCCGGGTCAGTTCCTGATAGTCGCTGGATTTCGGTGTGTGGATGACCGAATGCTGACGCATGCCCGCCTGCTCCTTGTGCTGGATATCTCCATACGATAGCTGCAAAAAAGCCTCGCATCTTGTGAGGATGGCGAGGCTCTTCAATTTTTCGGCCTGTAAAAGAACCTGTGGGAGCTCGGCTCCCACAGGTATCACATTGAGTCTGTGAAGAAGCAGATCAACCGATCTGTTCAGCCCACAGATCGTATTCGTCAGCGTCGGTCACCTTGCACCAGACCTTGTCGCCCGGCTTGAGATTGCTGCCGTTGTCGATGAATACGTTGCCATCGATTTCCGGGGCGTCGAAGAAGCAGCGGCCCACGGCGCCTTGTTCATCCACTTCATCCACCAGTACTTCGATTTCACGGCCGATGCGCATTTGCAGGCGCGCCGAGCTGATGGCCTGCTGGTGCGCCATGAAACGCTCCCAACGATCCTGCTTGACCTCGTCCGGCACCACATCCAGGTCCAGGTCGTTGGCCGGTGCGCCTTCGACGGGCGAATACTGGAAGCAACCGACGCGGTCGAGCTGGGCTTCGGTCAGCCAATCCAGCAGGTACTGGAAGTCTTCCTCGGTTTCGCCAGGGAAGCCGACGATGAAGGTCGAGCGAATGATCAGGTCCGGGCAGATCTGGCGCCAGTTCTTGATGCGGGCCAGGGTCTTGTCTTCGAAAGCCGGGCGCTTCATGGCCTTGAGGACTTTCGGGCTGGCGTGCTGGAACGGGATGTCCAGGTACGGCAGGATCTTGCCGGCGGCCATCAGCGGGATCAGTTCGTCGACATGCGGATACGGGTAGACGTAATGCAGGCGGACCCACACGCCGAGGGTGCTGAGGGCTTCGCACAGTTCGGTCATGCGGGTTTTCACCGGCGCGCCGTTCCAGAAGCCAGTGCGGTATTTCACGTCGACGCCATAAGCGCTGGTGTCCTGGGAGATCACCAGCAGCTCTTTGACGCCGGCCTTGACCAGGCGCTGGGCCTCATCGAGCACATCACCCACCGGGCGGCTTACCAGTTTGCCGCGCATCGAGGGGATGATGCAGAAGCTGCAACTGTGGTTGCAGCCTTCGGAAATCTTCAGGTAAGCGTAGTGGCGCGGGGTCAGCTTGATGCCTTGCGGCGGCACCAGGTCGATCAGCGGGTTGTGGTCCTGGCGGGGCGGCACTACGTCGTGCACGGCATTGACGACCTGCTCGTACTGCTGCGGACCGGTCACGGCCAGCACGCTGGGGTGCACGTCGCGGATATTGCCTTCTTCCACACCCATGCAGCCGGTCACGATGACCTTGCCGTTTTCCTTGATGGCTTCGCCGATCACTTCCAGGGACTCGGCCTTGGCCGAATCGATGAAGCCGCAGGTGTTGACCACTACCACGTCGGCGTCCTGGTACGTGGATACGACGTCATAACCTTCCATGCGCAGCTGGGTCAGGATGCGCTCGGAGTCGACCAGAGCCTTCGGGCAACCCAGGGATACGAAGCCAACCTTGGGGTTGGCCGGCGCGGTAGTGGTGGACATGTCTAACCTCGGTGTAGGGGAGATCGTCTCTTGTGGAGACAGGACGCTTGACGCGCCTCTGATCAAAAAGTGCGCAATTCTAGCGGTGCTGGAAGCGCTTGACCAGCTTTATACGGGGAAAAACGACGAGTGCTGCGCTATGCTTCGCGCCGTCCAGCGCAACTGAATCTCTACAGTCAATCATTTGTCTGTAACAGGAAGTAAGGTGGCCTGGACGCAAGGTCAATCAGGGTGCTTCTTTCCAGCAGCGCGGATCAGGTAGTGGGAGTGTTGGATGGAGCAGGCAGAGAGTCAGGTGTCGGGTGCCGGGCATGCAGCGGCCAGGCCCGTGGGAATGTTGGTGGCCGCCGCGGGGGTGGTCTATGGCGACATCGGCACCAGTCCCTTGTACACCATCAAGGAAGTGTTTTCCGGTCAATATGGTGTGCAGGTCAACCATGACGGAGTGTTCGGGATTCTGGCGCTGATCTTCTGGTCGCTGGTCTGGGTCGTCTCGATCAAATACGTGCTGTTTATCCTGCGCGCCGACAACCAGGGCGAAGGCGGCATCATGTCGTTGACCGCGCTGGCCCGGCGGGCGTCCACCCCTTATCCCCGGTTGCGTTCGGTGCTGGTGATTCTCGGGCTGATCGGCGCCTCGTTGTTTTACGGTGACAGCATGATCACCCCGGCCATTTCCGTATTGTCGGCCGTGGAGGGTCTGGAAGTGGCCTTTGATGGGCTGGATCACTGGGTTGTGCCGATGGCGCTGGTGATTCTGGTGGCGCTTTTCCTGATTCAGAAACACGGGACCGATCGGATCGGTAAATTGTTCGGGCCGGTCATGGTGCTGTGGTTCGTGGTCCTTGGCGGCCTGGGCATTCATGGCATTGTCCAGCATCCGCAGGTGCTCGAGGCGTTGAACCCGGCCTGGGGCGTGCGCTTTTTCATGGTGCATCCGGGGGTTGGCGTTGCGATCCTGGGGGCCGTGGTACTGGCCTTGACCGGCGCCGAAGCCTTGTATGCGGACATGGGGCATTTCGGCCGCAAACCGATTGCCCGGGCCTGGTTCGTCCTGGTGTTGCCAGGACTGGTGCTCAACTATTTCGGTCAGGGCGCCTTGCTGTTGGAGAACCCGGAGGCCGCTCGTAACCCGTTTTATCTGTTGGCCCCAGGCTGGGCGCTGGTGCCGCTGGTGGTGCTCTCGACCTTCGCCACGGTGATCGCATCCCAAGCGGTGATTTCCGGCGCGTTTTCCCTCACACGCCAAGCCATCCAGCTCGGCTATATCCCGCGCATGTACATCCAGCACACCTCCAGCGCCGAACAAGGGCAGATCTACATTGGCGCGGTGAACTGGGCGTTGATGGTTGGCGTGATCCTGCTGGTGCTTGGCTTCGAGTCGTCCGGCGCGTTGGCCTCTGCCTATGGCGTGGCAGTGACCGGCACCATGCTGATCACCAGCATCCTGGTGTCGGCGGTGGCGTTGCTGCTGTGGAAATGGCCACCTCTGCTGACGGTGCCGTTGCTGGTCGGTTTTCTATTGGTGGACGGCCTGTTCTTTGCCGCCAATGTCCCGAAAATCCTGCAGGGTGGCGCATTTCCGGTGTTGGCGGGGATCGTGTTGTTCATTCTGATGACCACGTGGAAGCGCGGGAAGGAACTGTTGGTAGATCGGTTGGATGAAGGCGCTCTGCCGTTGCCGGTATTTATCAGCAGCATCCGTGTCGAACCTCCCCATCGGGTCAAGGGCACGGCGGTTTTCCTCACTGCCCGCCCGGATGCCGTGCCTCACGCGCTGCTCCATAACCTGTTGCACAACCAGGTGCTGCACGAGCAAGTGGTGCTGCTGACGGTGGTGTACGAAGACATCCCCCGGGTGCCGCCGCAACGGCGCTTCGAGGTGGATTCCTACGGCGAAGGTTTTTTCCGGGTGATCCTGCACTTTGGTTTCACTGACGAACCGGACGTGCCACAGGCGCTCAGGCTGTGTCATCTGGATGAGCTGGACTTCAGCCCGATGCGCACTACCTATTTCCTCAGCCGCGAGACGGTCATCGCTTCCAAGCTTGAAAGCATGGCCCGTTGGCGCGAAGTGCTATTCGCCTTCATGCTGAAAAACGCCAACGGCAATTTGCGCTTTTTCAATTTGCCGCTGAACCGGGTGATTGAACTGGGGACCCAGGTGGAAATGTAGCC
>NZ_CAAKGZ010000029.1:0-111050 GCF_901007645.1 Pseudomonas sp. FG-3G | reverse complement strand
GCCCAAACAAAAAAGCCCCCGTTGCCTTGTGGCAGCGGGGGCTTTTTGGTGGATCACACAATACCGATACCTACGCTAAACCCTTGTGGGAGCGAGCCTGCTCGCGATAGCGGTGGATCAGTTGATGGCGATGTTGACTGTGCTGTCGATATCGCGAGCAGGCTCGCTCCCACCTGGGTGGATCAAATAAACCCATCTGCTCACGGTTGGGTCGCCTTGTTCTGACGTTTGTTGATTTCGTCCACCAGGCGCTTGGCCAGCGCCGGATAGTTCTCGTCGAAATGATGGCCACCAGGTAGCTGGATGGCTTCGCCCACCGCGGTCTTGTCGGTACAGCCACTTTCAGCCGCTTCTTCTACGCCGTAGATGCACACCACTTTGTCGGCGGGCAGCTTGGCCATTTCCGGGCCCGTGGCGGCTTCGGTGCCGGCATTGCCGAGCCAGCCTTCGACTTCGATCTCGAAGCTGCCGGTGCGCGCGAAGGCCAGCAGGATGATTGCGTCGACCCCTTGCTGCTCGCTGGCCGGAAGGCGATTGTAGATTGCGGGCAGTACGTCGGCGCCAAAGGAATAACCGGTCAGGATGAAGCGCTTGGTGCCCCAGACCTGACGGTAGTGCTGCATCAGTTCGGTGAGGTCCTGGGCGCTTTGTTCCGGGCTCTTGTGCTGCCAGTAGTAGCGCAGGGTGTCGATGCCGACGACCGGGTAACCGATCTTGGCCATTTCTTCGGCCACGTCCCGATCCAGGTCCCGCCAGCCGCCGTCTCCGGAGAGAAACAGCGTCACGGTGTCCCGGGCCTGGCTGGCTGGCACTTCCACTACGGGAATGCTCAGGCCGCCCTGGTCGGTGCCTACCAGGATCTTGTGCAGTTCGTTGTTCAGCACCTGTGGCAGGTTGATGTCGTAGTTGCTGATGCTGGTTTCAGCGTTCGGTTGATCCCGTACGAAACCGGCGCTGGTGTCGTCGGGGTTGTCATTCCAGGCCACCAGCCAGTGGCCATGGGCCGCACTTTTAGGCAGCAGGTGGGTGCAGCCGGGTTTTTCCAGGGCCAGGTCCACCGACACGGCCTGGGCCTTGTCGTTCTTCTGCTCAGCCAGCCAGCGCCAGGCCAGCACGGCTCCGGGGCCGATACCGCTGACCAGCGTTGCCGGCCCCTGGAGCTGCTTCAGGCCGGCCTGCAGGGCACGGCCTTGCAGCATGCAGTCTTTGGGCAGGATCACCTGGACGATCTGCGCCGAGCCGCTGCGGCTGAGGGTCAGCAATTGCGTGTCGCTGAGTTTCTGGTCTTGGTTGACCGCCACCAGCACCTGGGCGCGGGGCGGGGTGCCGGGAATGATCCGGGTCATGGGGGCACCGTCGACCGGCGTCAGCTGTTCAAGGGTCGGTTGCGGGGCAGGGCGGTTCCAGTACCAGTAACCGCCACCGAGAATCACCGCCAACACCAATAGGGTGGCCACTACGTATCGCCAGGAACGTTGCATCATCAGCGTTTCACCAATCCAGTCAGGCCGCCTGCAATCAGGGCGGCGGTATCGGCCAGGGCTACCAGCGGATCGAGTCCGGCGGGCACGGCCATGTAACGAGGTTCCCAGTCAGGCTGGAATTTATCTTTGAAACGGCGCAGGCCCTGGAAGTTGTAGAGCTGTTCGCCACGGCGGAACACCATCGAACCCAGGCGCTGGGTCAGCGGTGCGCCGCGTCGCGGTTGCAGGCCCGACAGGGGGACCATTCCGAGGCTGAAGCGGGCATAGTCGTGGGCTTTGTAATGCTGAATCAGCCCGACCATCATGAATTCCATGGTCAGTTTCGGGGCGTCGGGATGGGCGCGCATCAGGTCGAGACTGGCCAATTCATGGCTGTGGGTCTCCAGCAGATTGGCGAACGCCACCGGGCGGCCTTCGAAACGAATCACTGCGATGCGAAAATGCTTGAGGTAGTCGTCGCTGAACCGGCCAAGTGAAAAGCCTTTTTCCCGCACGTTCTTGCCGGTCAGCCAGGCGTCGGAAATGACCTTCAGCTCATCCATCGGCGCCTGGCCCGGTTCGTGGATCTCCAGCGACAGGCCGTCCCGGGTGCCGCGGTTCCAGGTGTAGCGCAAGTCCTTCATCTCTTTGCCCTTGGCTTCGAGATCGAAATGCTTGAGGTCGACCCGTGCTTCTTCACCCAGCTTGATCGCGGTCAGGCCGATGTCCATGTAATACGGCAGGTTCTCGGCGCGAACCTGATAGAACACCGGGCGCGCATGATGGATATCGCACAGGTCGCGGAACTGCCAGATCATTTCTGCGCGTTGCTGGGTAGGGCCGATCGGGTCGTACAATGCCACCAGACTGCGGCCACGGCGGGCATACATCAGAAATGCTTCGTCGTTGGGATGAAACAGCAATGCCTTGTCACCGGTCAGGGCCAGGCCGCCATCGGCTTGTGAAGAGGCCATGAGAATCTTTTTGGCTCGCTCCAGTTCTTCTGCCGCCGGCAGCTGGATCACCGGGCGGGCGGTACGCAGCAGCCAGGTAAGGGACACCACCACCAGCAGCACCGCCGCGCCCAGCAGTGAGCGCAGACCACGAGGGGCGTCGGCATCGAGGGTGAATTGCCACCACAGTTCATGGCTGTAGGGCACGTCCTGGTATGCAAACAGCAACAGCCAGATTGACGCGCCGAGCACGCATAGGCTGGCAATCAGAAACAACGGCGAAAATGGCAACTCGGTCAGGCGACTCGGACGATAAAACGAACGCCGGAACACCGCCAACAAACTGGCCGTCAGCGTCAGCAGCGTGGCCTCTTCCCAATCGAAGCCCTTGAGCAGTGAGAGCAGGGCGCCCACCAACAGTAAAACGGTGGTCAGCATCCAGGCGGCGGACAAGCGACGGCGCAGACCCTGGGCGAGCAATAGGCACAACACGCCCACAAGGCTGGCGCCCAGGTGCGAGGCGTCCACCAGCCGATGAGGGATCAGGAAACCAATGTGCTCCAGGCGAGTATCGATTTCCGGGGTCACGCCGGAAAACAGCAGCACCACGCCCGAGAGGAACACCAGCACCGCCAGGATCGGCGCCGCCAGGCCCGACGCTACCCGCAGGGACTGGCGGGCCTGGAACAGCCGTTGCGCCTCATTGATCAGCAACAACACACAGGCCACCAGCATCGGCAGCAGGACATAGATCAAGCGATACAAAAGCAGGGCGGCGGCCAAAGGCGCAGCCCCCAGTTTGTCGGCGAAGGCCGCCAGCAGGATCGCTTCGAACACCCCGACCCCGCCCGGTACATGACTGAGTACGCCGGCTGCCAGCGCCAACAGGTACACCAGCAGGAATGCGCCGAACGGTGGTGTTTCGGGCAACAACAAGTACAGCACCGTGGCGGCCGCCGCGACATCCAGCGTGGTGATGATCAGTTGCAGGAGCGTCAAGCGTCGGCCCGGCAGGCGCAGGGTGCGGCGCCCGGCCTTGATCAGCAGGCTGTCCCGATAGGGCTGTTCTGGCAGGCGCCGACGGTAGATGCCGATAGCCAGCGCACAGGTGAGCAGCAGCACTGCCACGCAGATCGCTCCCAGCCAAGTGGCCGGCAAGTGCAGGGCGGCGGAAGCGGCGGGCAGATCACTGAGGGTTGCCAGGGCCGCCAGCGGCGGCAGTGCACAGCCCAGGGACAGGCTGGCAAACAGGGTCATGTGGGCGACATCTGTCGCGCCCAGGCCATGGCGGGCATACAGCCGGTAGCGAACCGAGCCCCCCGACAATAACGAGAGCCCGATGGCGTTGCCGATGGCAAAAGCGCTGAATCCGCCCAGGACCAGCGTTTTCGCGGGCAATTTCACACCGGCATAGCGGCTGGCGGACCATTCATAGCCCAGCAAGATGACGAATCCGACGACAGTCGCGGCGACTGCGCCGAGCAGGGCTGAGCGCGGCACCTGCATGATCGAGTCGTGCAGGGCGTACAGATCGAGCTCGCTCAGCAGGTGGCGACAGGCAATCAATGCAAGGGCGAACAACAACAGTGTGAGGGCGAGGCCGATAGGCTGACGGTACTGACTGATACGCTCCAGCCAGCGTAAGCGCCCGGCCTTGATCGGTTGTACCGCAGTAACAGTGTCTTGTGGGGCAGACGAGTGAGCGCGCATCAATCACCTCTTGAACTATGCGCGACAGGATGGGGGCAACCCGCTCAGTTACCAATCCCTGCCGAAAAAAATAATTACAAAATATTTGTCATGAAAGCTTTTTTCGACAGGCACAAAAAAGGCCACTCTTTCGAGTAGCCTTTTTTGATGTTTGGTTGCGGGAGCCGGATTTGAACCGACGACCTTCGGGTTATGAGCCCGACGAGCTACCAGACTGCTCCATCCCGCGTCTGTGTGGCGGCATTCTACAGGCGAACGCCTGAGTGTCAACCGTTAAAAGGTGGTGAGGTCAAATAAACGGCCAATTCGTCGCCAACCGAGCTAAACACAAGAAATCAAAAGGAAATTGTCCTACAAGCAGGCAGTCTGCATTGCGTCGCCGTGGGGTTGGGCGAGGTTCGCAGGTCTTCTCTTCACGGCGCCCTGCTCAAAAACAAACGGCCACAAAAAAGGCCACTCTTTCGAGTAGCCTTTCTTGATGTTTGGTTGCGGGAGCCGGATTTGAACCGACGACCTTCGGGTTATGAGCCCGACGAGCTACCAGACTGCTCCATCCCGCGTCTGTGTGGCGGCATTCTACAGAGGATCGGCTGGCTGTCAACCCTGACGCCAGGAAAATCTGTTCAGCTTCAATTGCTTAGCCTAAGTCCTGGGCATTGTGACAGCGCTGTGACGCAAGCCTGGCAAGGGCTGGCGCTCTATTGGACGCTTCGCAACGATTGAAGAAATAAATTCACGTAGGCTTTTTCCAGCCGCAGTGAAGGATCTTTTCAACTACTGGTGCTATATACAGTTGTCGGTGCGATACTGGCGTCCCGACTTGTCGCACATCCGCTTCTCTTATGACGCAACGCAAAATCATCCACGTCGACTGTGACTGCTTCTACGCCGCTATCGAGATGCGCGATGACCCGCGGCTGGCCGGCAAACCCCTGGCGGTCGGTGGTTCGGCGGACCGGCGCGGGGTCATCGCGACTTGTAACTACGAGGCTCGGGCCTACGGTGTGCGCTCGGCCATGTCATCCGGACACGCCTTGAAGCTCTGCCCCGACTTGACCATCGTCAAGCCGCGGATGGACGCCTACCGGGAGGCGTCGAAGGAAATTCATACGATCTTCAGCGATTACACTGACTTGATCGAGCCGCTGTCCCTGGATGAGGCCTACCTGGATGTCTCCGCCAGTACCCATTTCGGTGGGAGCGCCACCCGCATCGCCCAGGACATTCGGCGGCGGGTTTCCAATCAACTGCACATCACGGTGTCCGCCGGCGTCGCCCCCAACAAGTTTCTGGCCAAGATCGCCAGCGATTGGAAAAAGCCCAACGGCTTGTTCGTCATTACCCCGGATCAGGTCGAAGACTTCGTTTCGGCCCTACCGGTGAGCAAGCTGCATGGGGTGGGTAAAGTGACCGCCGACAAACTGAACAGGCTCGGCATTGTCGATTGCCTGCAGTTGCGTCAATGGGACAAGCTGGCGCTGGTGCGCGAATTCGGCAGTTTCGGTGAGCGACTCTGGAGCCTGGCCCGTGGGATTGATGAACGTCTGGTGCACAATGACAGCCGTAGACAGTCCATCAGTGTGGAAAATACCTACGACGTCGATCTGCCTGATCTAACAAGCTGCCTCGATAAACTGCCGGAGCTGATGCAGTCCCTGAGTGGGCGCATCGCCCGGATCGACAGTAGTTATCGACCGGGCAAGCCGTTCGTCAAAGTGAAATTCCACGACTTCACTCAGACCACCTTGGAGCAGGCCGGGGCAGGGCGCGATCTGGGCAGTTACCAGTTGCTATTGACCCAGGCATTCAACCGCGGCGGCAAGCCGGTGCGTTTGTTGGGGATAGGGGTACGGCTGGAGGATCTGCGAGGCGGGTTTGAGCAGTTGGAATTGTTTGAGCGGTGAGGCTGCCACTTACATGAAGGCTTTGCCGGCTCTTGTGGCGAGGGAGCTTGCTCCCGCTGGGCTGCGCAGCAGCCCCAGAAACAGTTGATTCAACTTATCTGGCACACCGAGGTGGCAGGTTTGAGGGCCGCTGCGCGCCCCAGCGGGAGCAAGCTCCCTCGCTACAAGGTTTTGCTGCTAGTTCGCTCCTGGATCCGCCACCAAGCGCCCGCCATCATTGGTCAGGGCTTTGAGGAATTCGGTCTGTAACTCCGGATCATTGCGGGTCAGTTCGATCAGGCTCTGTTCCAGCTCGCTGGCCTCTTCTTCAAGCCCCAACTCCGACAGCCGCTTGACCCGATGAACCCACTGGCTCACCTCGTCATCTTCCAGATCGTCGTAGATCAACCCATGGGCTTCCACCAGCTTGCTGCGCAACGTGCTGCTGATGCTCAGGGACGAGTCGGTGTGTACCTCATCCAGGGCGTCCGTCACGCTGATCTGCAACTTGCCGAAGTGGCTCAGATCATGCTCGGCGAACGGGCTTTCCAGCAGATTCAAACGCAACACGCCATTGCGGTCGGTGCTCAGTTCGAAGGTTTGCCGGGCAGCCTTGACCTGTACCGGGCGTTCGCTCCAGGGCAGGCTCGTGTGTTCGACGCGTTTGTCGCGTTGCACTTCGTCGATTCCGGCCAGGTTCTGCTGGGCGCGGCCATGGGACGGCACGTTCATGAATGGATTGAGCCCGGCGAAGCCGTAGCTGATCCAGTCTCGAGTCGCGCTCTCTGGGAGGTTGCCAAGAGCGAACACATTGACCACATTGGCGCCGACACCCGCCACCACTGCCACCGCGCCCAGCGGAATTTCGTAAACTTCGCGCCAGGGCTGATACGGCGTATAGCGATCATAATGGCGGGTGACTTCGAATTCGGTGACTTCGAAGGTCTTCTGCTCATTGATCCGCACCCGACGTTGCGGCAGTTCGAGTACTTTGGGCTCGCCCACTTCGATATGCAGGCTATGGTCGAGCAGTTTGCGCTCGACCCGCTCTTCGTGCTCGCTGCGTTGCGACATTTGGTTGGCACAGCCGCTGACCAGCAGGGCGCCGCACAGCGCGGCGCCCCCGAGGCCTAAGGTGTTTCGCTTGAACATGACGTCTCTATCTGGTGTCAGCGGCGGATACGGGCCTGGAGGAACGACAGCACGTCAGCGACCGGCAGCGCTTGCGGCTCGGCCTCGGTGCGACTTTTGTATTCCAGGTTGCCTTCGGCCAGGCTGCGGTCACTGACGACGATCCGATGCGGGATGCCGATCAGCTCCATATCTGCGAACTTGATGCCGGGGCTGGTTTTTTTGTCGCGGTCGTCCAGCAGCACTTCGAAGCCGGCCGCCGTCAGTTCGGCGTAGAGCTTGTCGGTGGCTTCGCGAACCAGTTCGGTCTCGTAGCGCAGCGGCACCAGGGCAATCTGGAATGGCGCCAGGGCGTCGCTCCAGATGATCCCTTTCTCGTCGTTGTTCTGCTCGATGGCCGCGGCGACCACGCGGGATACGCCGATGCCGTAGCAGCCCATTTCCAGGGTCACCGGCTTGCCATTCTCGCCCAGCACTTCGCACTTCATGGCTTTGCTGTACTTGTTGCCCAGCTGGAAGATGTGCCCGACTTCAATGCCGCGCTTGATTTCCAGGACACCTTTGCCGTCCGGGCTCGGATCGCCGGCCACAACGTTGCGCAGGTCGGCCACGGCCGGAACCGGCAGGTCGCGCTCCCAGTTCACGCCGAAGTAGTGCTTGTCATCGATGTTGGCGCCGATGGCGAAATCGCTCATCAGCTCCACCGAGCGGTCGATGATGATCGGCAGCGGCAGGTTCAACGGGCCGAGGGAGCCGGCACCGGCGCCGATGGCGTCGCGCAGTTCGGCGTCGGTGGCCATGACCAGGGGGCTGGCAACGCCAGGCTGGTTGCCGGCCTTGATTTCGTTCAGCTCGTGATCGCCGCGGATGATCAGGGCGATCAGCTTGCCTTCTTCTTCGGCGCGCACGATCAGGGTCTTGATGGTGCGTTCGATCGGCAGGTTGTAGCCTTCCACCAGTTGAGCGATGGTCTTGGCGTTTGGCGTGTCCACCAGGCGCAGTTCTTCGGTCGGTGCAGGGCGGGAGGTTTCCCGTGGCACGGCCTCGGCTTTCTCGATGTTGGCGGCGTAGTCGGAGCCGTTGCTGAAGACGATGTCGTCTTCGCCGGACTCGGCCAGTACGTGGAACTCGTGGGAGCCGGCGCCTCCGATGGAACCGTTGTCGGCTTCAACCGGACGGAATTTCAGGCCCAGGCGGGTGAATACGTTGCAATACGCCTGATGCATGCGATCGTAGGTGACTTGCAGCGAGGCCAGGTCGGTGTGGAACGAGTAGGCGTCCTTCATGATGAATTCGCGGCCGCGCATCAGGCCGAAGCGTGGACGGATTTCATCACGGAATTTGGTCTGGATCTGATATAGGTTGATAGGCAGCTGCTTGTAGCTGCTCAACTCGTTGCGCATCAGGTCGGTGATCACTTCTTCGTGAGTCGGGCCTGCGCAGAAGTCACGACCGTGACGGTCTTTGATGCGCAGCAACTCAGGGCCGTACTCCTCCCAGCGCCCCGATTCCTGCCATAGCTCGGCCGGCTGGGTGCCCGGCATCAACACTTCCAGAGAGCCGGCGGCGTTCATTTCTTCGCGAACGATGGCTTCTACCTTGCGCATCACACGCAGACCCATCGGCAGCCAGGTGTACAGGCCCGAGGCGAGTTTGCGGATCATGCCGGCGCGCAGCATCAGCTGGTGGCTGATCACGACGGCGTCGGAAGGCGTTTCTTTCTGTGTGGCGAGCAAAAATTGACTGGTGCGCATGGTTGGCCGTTGTCGGTTGCTGATGACGAGAAGTGACGGAGCATTGTACGGGCGAGATGCCCTGGCGTACAGGCGCGTGGCCGGTCGCCAGGCATGAGCGCCGGTTTCGCCGGCGCTTGCTGGAAGTTTCCTACGATTCTTGCGCAGGTCGCGTGGGTGTCGGCTCCGGCTCCGAAGCCGAGCCTGAACCCTGGCGGCGGTTTTCCTGATACCAGTGCAAGGCAATCAGTAACAGGGTCGGAACCCCCAGCAAGGCGGTGATCAGGAAGAAGTCGTGATAGCCGAATTTCTCCACCATCACCCCTGAGTAGCCGCCGATCAAGCGCGGCAGCAACAGCATGATCGAACTCAGCAGGGCGTATTGGGTGGCCGAGAACTTCAGGTTGGTCAGGCTCGACAAGTAGGCGACGAACGCCGAAGTGGCCAGGCCGGAGCTGAAGTTGTCCAGGGAGATGGTGACAACCAGCATCTGCAGGTTGGCGCCCATGTCGGCGAGCATCAAAAACAGGATATTGGTGCCGGCGGAGGCAACGCCGCCGATAAACAGGATCGGCAGGATACCGAAACGCACGATCAACAAGCCGCCCATGCCGGCGCCGACGAGCGTCATGATCAGCCCGAAAATCTTGCTGACGCTGGCGATCTGGTCCTTGGTGAAGCCTTGGTCGATGTAGAACACGTTGGCCATGACGCCCATGACCGTGTCGGACATCCGGTAGGTGGCAATCAGCCCAAGCAGCAACAGGGCCTGCCAGCGGTAACGCAGGATGAAATCGTTGACCGGTGTCAACACCGGCGCCAGCCCGCGGCGCCCCATGGCCGAAAGGCACAGGGCTGTCAGGGTGATATAGAGAATGGCCCGCAGGAAGGCGCGGTCTTCGAGCAGCAGGTCCAGCAGGCTGACGCCTTCGAACAGGACACTGGCAAAGTCGGTGTTATAGAGCTGGGTGAACATCGCCGGTACCGACACCAGCAGCACGATGAGTACGAACACCGAGGCCAACTGGTGGACGAAGCTATAGCGACCGGCCTGCAACTGGGTGCGTAGCGGTACCGGCGGTTCGCGCATGAATAGCGAGGTGAGCAGAGCAGGGACCATCAGCGCGCCGAACAATAGATAGGTGCCTGCCCAGGCCGAGTGCTTATAACTGAAACCGGTGGAGCCGAACCCTTCGGCAAAGAACAGTGCGCCCGCGGTGGCCAGCAATGCCGCGATCCGGTACCCGGACATGTAGCTGGCGGCGAGGGCCGCCTGGCGGGTGTCGTCGGCGATCTCCAGGCGATAGGCATCGACGGCAATGTCCTGGGTGGCCGACGCGAAAGCCACGATCACGGCGATGGCGATCAACCATGACAGGTGCTTTTGCGGGTCGCAGAAGCCCATGCCGATCAGGCCGAGGATCACCAGAGCCTGGGAGAGCACCAACCATGAACGCCGACGGCCGAGTTTGCCCAGCAGCGGCAGGCGCCATTGGTCGAGCAGGGGCGACCAGACCCATTTAAAGGCATAGGCCAGGCCGATGAGGCTCGCGTAGCCAATAGTCTCGCGGGCCACGCCAGCTTCGCGCAACCAGACCGAAAGCGTGGAAAACACCAGCATGTAGGGCAGGCCGGCGGCGAAGCCAAGCAGCAACAGCACGAGCGTCGAGGGACTGGCATAGGCGGCGAGGGCGGCGCGCCAGGTTTTACGGGGCATGGGCTGGAGTCTGCCTCAAAAATTGCGAAAACAAAGCGCGCACTCTAACCGCTGTGCTCTACCGGGCGCCAGCCATGGCGCTGAATATCAACACGATTATTCAGGACACTCACCCCTTCCGTGCGCAGGCGCGCGCGTTGTTCATCCCCTGAGGCGCTGCCGGCCGGCAGGCTGATCCGACCGCCGGCAGCCAATACTCGATGCCATGGCAGCTTTGTGTCGTTCGGCAACTGACTGAGGGTACGCCCTACCCAGCGCGCCGCTCGGCCCAGACCGGCCATCTCGGCGAGCTGACCATAGGTCACGACCTTGCCGGCCGGCACTTGTGCCAGGGTCAGGTACAGGGTGGTGCGGCGGATCTGGGCGGCGTTCTCTGGGGCCGCGGGAGCATCAGTCACGTTCAGGTGTCCTGGGCAAGGGCGTATTGCCGTTTGTAGATTAAATCCCGCAAGGTTGGTTGAGAAATGAACTCATTACAAATACTTCGGTCAGTCCTTGCTAAGGTGTCGTCCCGGGGGATAATGCCGCCTTTTTACCGCAAACTTGAGCTCTTTATACGCTTATGTTGTCTAGAACCCTGCTATGCCTAGCTGTCACCAGCGCCTCCATGCCATTGCTTGCCGATACCGTCTGGTTGAAGAACGGCGACAAGCTCAGCGGCAAGATCACCGTTTTCGATGGCGGCAAGTTGCTGATCCAGACCGATTACGCCGGCGCGATTCCCATCGACTGGAAACAGGTCAAGACTCTTGAGAGCGACCAGCAATTGCTGGTCAAGCAGGATGCCTACACCGGCGAAAAAGCCAAGGCGCTGCAGGCTGCCGAGGACGGCAAGGTGACCCTGGCCAACGGCGACGGACCCAAAACCGTCGAGTTGGCCAGTATCCAGCAAATCCTCAAACCCAAACCGGTGGTCGAGGATCTGGTGTGGAAGGGCAATATCGATGCTGCCCTGGATTATCAGCGCGCGGAAAACGATACCGATGATTACGACATCGATTTCAAGACCTCGGCACGCCACGGCAGATGGCGGCATACCGCCGAAGGCGAATACAACCGTGAGTTCCAGGATGACGTGGTTTCCACCGACAACTGGAGGTTGGAGTATTCCCTCGACCGCTTCCTGACGGAAAAATGGTTCTGGCAAGGGCGCCTGAATTACAAGCGCGACAAAGTCGAAGAGCTGGCTCGCCAGCGCGTGGTGGGTACCGGTCCGGGCTATCAGTTCTGGGATGACGAACTGGGGGCTTTCTCGTTGGGTTCGCTGTTCAACCGCACCGATTACGAATACCGCGATGGTGGCACCGACAACTTCTATTCCATCGCCATGAAGTGGGACTACAACCGCTACCTGATTGGCAAGCGCGTCGAGTTCTTCACCAATGGCGAAGTCGGCAAGCCGCTGTCCAGTGTTGCCGAATATGCCTACGACGCCGAGGTGGGGCTGCGCTACAAAGTTACCGACTGGGCTTCGCTCAACCTCAAGGCCGAGAAAGATGTCATTGAGGGCACCGAAGACAGCGACTTGAGCAAGACGCGCTACACCGCAGGGTTTGGCGTGACCTGGTAATCCCGGGCTAGCAACCAACCCGTGTGGGAGCGAGCAGGCTCGCTCCCACATTTTTTTTGTGCGTGGGCAAAAACACACAGGCACAAAAAAGCCCCGCTTTTGAGGGCGGGGCTTTTTACTAAAGCAAGGACAAGTTAGATAACTTGAACTTCTTCAGCTTGCATGCCTTTCTGACCGCGGGTAGCGATGAAAGAAACCTGTTGGCCTTCTTTCAGGCTTTTGAAGCCGTCGGATTGGATTGCTTTGAAGTGAACAAACAGGTCGTCACCGGATTGTGGAGTGATGAAGCCGAAGCCTTTTTCATCGTTGAACCACTTAACGGTACCAGTTTGGCGATTAGACATGGTGTAACTCCTTGAACAAAGATAACTGCGACTCAGGAAGAACCCTGGCCGAGACTGAGTGCAAAGAGCAGGAAAAATTCTTGTAGATGGTTGGATCGAAATTCAACATATCGTGTAGAGATTCTCAGTGACACAAGCAACACAGTGACGTCACCTTAACCCTTTTTCCTGAATGTGCCAATGGTCTTTGCGAAGGTTTCTCGGTTTTGGTGACTGACGGCCAGCGGTATTGCCGTCAGGACCAGGAAATCAAGGTGGATCGGCGAGATTTACGTCCCGCACTTTGAACCCGGCCTCGCGCCCCGGTAAGATGCCGGACGTATTTTTTCCACCTCGCTATTTCAGGAAACCGCCATGAGCATCAAATCGGACAAGTGGATTCGCCGCATGGCGCAAGAGCACGGCATGATCGAGCCCTTCGTCGAGCGCCAGATGCGTGGCGAAGGCGCCGATCGGCTGATTTCCTTCGGCGTCTCCAGCTACGGCTACGATGTGCGCTGCGCCGATGAATTCAAGGTGTTCACCAACATCAACTCGGCCACCGTGGACCCGAAGAACTTCGACGAGAAGAGCTTCGTCGACGTCAAGAGCGACGTCTGCATCATTCCACCGAACTCATTTGCCCTGGCACGCACCGTCGAGTATTTCCGTATCCCGCGCAACGTGCTGACCATCTGCCTGGGTAAAAGCACGTACGCGCGCTGCGGCATCATCGTCAACGTCACGCCGCTGGAGCCTGAGTGGGAAGGCCATGTGACCCTGGAGTTCTCCAACACCACGACCTTGCCGGCAAAAATCTATGCCAACGAGGGTGTGGCGCAGATGTTGTTCCTCGAGTCCGATGAGGAATGTGAAGTGTCCTACAAGGATCGTGGTGGTAAATATCAGGGCCAGCGCGGCGTAACGCTACCGCGTACCTGATTCTGACGAACAGTTTGAATTCCTGGGCGGGCAGGCACTCTATGGGGTGTACTGCCCGTTTTTTTTGCCTCAGCGCAGCGGGCCTTCGCCCAGGAGTTGCTCTATGAAGATCGATCCGCGAATCAGTGCCGAACTGGCAAAGCTTGAGCCCAATCAGATCGGTGTCATGGCTTGGTCATTGCTGGCCCACCCTGCCGAAGCGGCGGGCGGTATTCCAGGCCAGCCTGATCCCGATACCCCCAACGAACAGCCCCTCGAACCCAGCGAACCCGGTGAACCCACCCTGCCGGATGAGCCGCCTCCTGCGCCTGTTGCCTGATCGCAAAATGGCCCGTCAGTGGAAAGCACGTGTGCTTCAACTGACGGGCCATATTTCGTTATCCCCAATGACAAAGATCCTGCAGTCATTGTCCTGTTCGACCCGATGACCCCCTGTGAATGCGCCAAAGGCCGGTAGCAGGCTGATGTCGCTGGCCAGCCGGAAGCAGGCCAGGCGCAGCCGTTGCCGTCCTTTGCCGCTCAGGTGGTAGACAGGATGCACATGGCCCGCCAGGACGTGGCGGCTGGGATGCGGATCGGGCTCATGTTGTACGGCGAAAGGTCCGAGCAACAAAGGCTCCGGCACGACCCGGATGTTCAGCGCTGGCGGCGGGTCGCCGGCACGTTTGTCGTGATTGCCGCGAATCAGCGTCATGGCCAGGTGCTGATGTCGTTCACGCCAGCTACAGAGGGCCTTCAAGGTGCCTGGTGCATGGGAACCTGGACCGTGGAGAAAGTCCCCTAGGAAGATCAGCTGGCGACATGGCAGGCTCGCCAGTAGCCCGTCCAGCACGGCGATGTTGCTGGCCGTCGTACCATGGGGCACCGGTTGGCCAAGGCTGCGATAAGCAGCGGCCTTGCCGAAATGCACATCGGCGACCATCAGGGTTTGCTGGGCAGGCCAGTACAGGGCTTTTTCCGGCAATAACCAGAGTTCTTCGCCGGCCAGGCTGACGGGATAGGGCGCCGGCATCAGGCGTCACCACGATCAGCGGTCGTTTCCAGTTCGCTGACCATCCGCCGGATGCGATCGGCGAGCTTCTCCGAACTCATGCTTTCCCTGAATCGCTCCACCAGCAAGGGGAATCCCAGTGGGGTGGGCCGTTTAATGGCATGCAGGTCGAGCTTCAAGGTATTGAGGCGTTCCAAGGTCTGCTCCAGTCGACGTATATCCAGTTCTTCACGCAGGACCTCTTCCCCGGCCTGGGCCAGCAAGAGGTTGTCGGTGTCGTATTGCTTGAACACCTGAAAGAACAACCCGCTGGACGCCTGGACTTGACGGGTACTTTTTGGCGCGCCGGGATAGCCGGCAAATACCAGTCCGGCGATCCGCGCGATTTCGCGAAAGCGTCGAAGCGCCAGCTCTCCGGCGTTCAGGCTCGCCAGCACATCGGCCAGCAGGTTGTCGACGCTCAGGAGTTCCGGCCCCAGGTGCTGCGTCCAGTCCAGTGCCGTGGCACTGAGCAGTTCCAGGCCGTAATCGTTCACCGCGATGGAAAACGTCACCGGCTGTTGTCGGCTGACGCGCCAGACCAGCAGGCTCGCCAACCCCAGATGAACCTGGCGCCCGGCAAAGGGATACAGAAACAAATGCCAGCCCTCGCGGGATTTGAGGCGCTCGGCCAACAATGTTTCTTGCGTGGGTAAACCGGACCAGCGTTGTTGGATCGATAACAAGGGCTGCACGGCGCTCATCTCCGGGCCCTCGAAGCGGCCCGTGGCGGCCTCGCTCAGACGGGCCACGACGGCGCCGGCCAGCTCGCTGGAAAGCGGCATCCGCCCGCCGTTCCAGCGCGGCACGGCGGCTTTTTTGGCCTGGCTGCGTCGCACGTAGGCGGTCATGTCTTCGACGCGGACCAATTCCAGCAAGCGTCCGGCAAACAGAAAACCATCTCCAGGCCGCAGGCGAGCGATGAAGCCTTCTTCCACGCTGCCCAAGGTCTTGCCGCCACCGCCTTTGCTCCAGAACTTCAATTGCAGGCTGGCATCGCTGACGATGGTGCCGATGCTCATGCGATGTCGTCGGGCCAGTCGCGCATCGGGGACTCGCCACACGCCGTGTTCGTCCGGCTCGACCCGCCGGTAGTCGGGATAGGCGGTCAATGACAGCCCACCATGGCGCACGAAGGCCAGGGCCCAGGCCCATTCGGCTTCGTTGAGGTCCCGATAGGCCCAGGCGCCGCGCACTTCCTCAAACAGCTCGTCAGGCAGGAAACCGCCGCCCAGGGCCATGCTGACCAGATGCTGGACCAATACATCCAGCGGCTTGTGGGGCGATTCCCGGGGTTCGATGCGCCGCTGAGCCACGGCGTCTTGTGCGGCGGCGGCTTCGATCAGCTCCAGGCTGTGGGTCGGCACCAGCGTGACCCGCGAGGTCCGCCCCGGCGCATGACCAGAACGCCCGGCGCGCTGCATCAGCCGCGCCACGCCTTTGGCCGAGCCAATCTGCAGGACCCGTTCGACTGGCAAGAAGTCCACCCCCAGATCCAGGCTGGAGGTGCAGACCACCGCCTTGAGCTGCCCGTCCTTGAGGGCCTGCTCTACCCAGTCGCGAGTTTCCCGGGACAATGAACTGTGATGCAGCGCGATCAGCCCGGCCCAGTCCGGCCTGGCTTGGAGAATGGCCTGATACCAGATTTCCGATTGCGCCCGGGTGTTGGTGAAAACCAGGCAACTGCTGCTGGCGTCTATTTCAGCAATGACCTGGGGCAGCATCTTCAGGCCGATGTGGCCGGCCCACGGAAAACGTTCGAGGGCCGGGGGGAGCAGCGTATCGACCCGTAGCGCCTTGCCGTTGGCCCCCTGCACGCTGATGCCATTGCCTTGCGGGATTAATACCTGTTCGGCGTGGGCCTGGTTACCCAAGGTGGCGGACACACCCCAGACGATGAGGTGGGGATGCCAGCGCCGCAAGCGCGCCAATGCCAATTGCAACTGCACCCCCCGTTTGTTGCCGAGCAACTCGTGCCATTCATCCACCACGACCATGCGCAGCGTCGAGGTGGCCGTTTGCGCATCGGCACGGGCGAGCATCAGGGTCAGGCTTTCGGGCGTGGTGATCAGCGCGGTGGGCAGACGCCGACCCTGGCGGGCGCGTTCGCTGGCGCTGGTGTCGCCGGTGCGCAGGCCGACGTTCCATGGAATCTGCAGCTCTGCCAGTGGTGCCTCGAGGGCTTTGCCTGTATCGGCGGCCAGCGCGCGCATCGGCGTGATCCACAGGACCGTCAGCGGTTCGGTCACTGGTTTGCGTTTACGGGGTTTATCCGGCGGTGGCACCGCGCGGGCGAACCGGTTGAGCGCCGCGAACCACACGGCGTAGGTCTTGCCGGCCCCGGTGTTGGCGTGCAACAGCCCGGATTCGCCGCGTTTGACGGCAGCCCACACTTGTTTTTGAAAGGCGAACGGCTTCCAGCCGCAGGCGCTGAACCACTGGTTTGCGTAGTTGTTGGATGTCGCCATACCCGCCGCGTGCGCCCTGAAAGTCCTCTTTCAGTGACCGCGGTGAGGGATGAAAGGTTTAATGAAGAAAATCGTGGCGAGGGCGCTTTTGTGGCGAGGGAGCTTGCTCCCGCTGGACGCGCAGCGTCCCCAGCAGTGTGTCATCCAGCGCCTGGGGGCTGCTTCGCAGCCCAGCGGGAGCAAGCTCTCTCGCCACAGAAGCAGTCTTTCAGGTTTGTCGGGTTTATTTCAGGTTGCCACTGAGAAACTGCTGGAGCCGCTCGCTTTTGGGATTGCCCAGCACGTCTTCCGGCGCGCCTTCTTCTTCCACCAGGCCCTGGTGCAGAAACAGCACCTGATCAGACACCTTGCGAGCGAAGCTCATTTCGTGGGTCACCATGATCATGGTCCGGCCTTCTTCGGCCAGGCCCTGAATCACCTTCAAGACTTCTCCCACCAACTCCGGGTCAAGGGCCGAGGTGGGTTCGTCGAACAGCATCACCTCCGGCTCCATCGCCAGGGCGCGGGCGATGGCCACGCGCTGTTGCTGACCACCGGAGAGGAACGCCGGGTACTGCTCGGCCACTCGCGCCGGCAGGCCGACCTTGTCGAGATAACGACGGGCACGGTCTTCGGCTTCCTGCTGACTGACGCCCAACACCCGGCGCGGCGCCATGGTGATGTTTTCCAGTACGCTCATGTGGCTCCACAGGTTGAAGTGCTGGAAAACCATGGCCAGGCGGGTGCGCAGGCGCTGCAGTTCCTTTTCGTCGGCCACGCGCATGCCGTGGCGGTCGTTGATCATGCGGATCGCCTGGCCGTCCAGGCTCATTGCGCCGTCGTTAGGTTGTTCCAGAAAGTTGATGCAGCGCAAAAAGGTACTTTTGCCCGAGCCGCTGGCGCCGATCAGGCTGATCACGTCGCCGGTCCTGGCCTTGAGCGAAACGCCTTTGAGCACCTGATGTTCGCCATAGCTCTTATGCAGGCCTTCGATGGTCAGTTTGTACATGGGGCATGCATCCTCAAGGCGAAAGTAGGTAGCCGCTGCGGTAGGCTTCGGCGCCGGCGATATGGGCGATCACCATGCCGGCAGTGGCCATGCGACGCAGCGAGCGGGCGTACAGCAGCCCGGCATTGCAGCAATGAACGGGGGTGACGGTGTCGTTGATGGGGTCGATGATTTGCGCCACCAGTTGCCCCGCCTCCAGGTACTCCCCGGGCACGGCGCTGTAGACCAGCAGGCCGCCGACCGGTGTCGCCACCGGCTCCACGCCGGCCAGCGGCGTAGCCGGGTAGGGCAGGTCGGGCAAGGGCATCGGTTCGCCGTCAATGGCACCGAAGCGGATCAGGTATTCGATCAGGGCCTGGCAGTCGAGACTCGCCAGGTCGTGGGTGACGTCGCCCTGGCCGCGCAGTTCGACGGTGACCGAAAAACTGCCCAGGGGAATCTCGAATTGTTCGCCGAAGCGCTCCTTGAGTTGCCACCAGAGCAGGGTGAAGCATTCATCGAACGACTGACCGCCCGAATCCGTTGCCAGCAGGCTCGCTTCGGCGCCGATGTAGCGGGCCAGCGGCTCGACCTGGGGCCAGGCTTCGGGGGTGGTGTAGAGATGAGCGACCGCTTCGAAATCACAATGCAGGTCCAGCACCATGTCGGCGTCGCAGGCCAGCCGTTGCAGGACCAGGCGCTGGGATTGCAATTGCGTGCTGGCGGTCTGGCGGGCGAGGGCGTCGCGCAGGTGTTCGCGGATCAGCATCAGGTTGTGCTGTGGATCATCCGTGAGCTGGCCTTCGATCTGGTTGCCGATCTCTTCGCTGAGGTCGACGAACCGGCGGTTGAAATTCTGCCCGCTCTCCATTTCGTAGCGGCCCAGCGGCACCTCCATCAGCACTTGTTCCAGGCCGATGGGGTTGGCCACGGGCACCAGCACGATTTCGTGCCGCAGGTGACCGGATGCCTCAAGCTCGGCCAGACGCTGCTTGAGGTGCCAGGCCACCAGCATGCCGGGCAACTCATCAGCGTGCAGGGACGACTGGATGTAGATTTTGCCGACGGCTTCTTCCGGGCCGAAGTGAAAGCTGTGGATCTTGCGTGCGGTCCCCGGCAGTGGGGCCAGCAGGTCATGAATCTGGTGGCGCATTTGCGTGTATGTCCTGGAACAGAAGCCCTAGTGAGTCGGCCCGAGAAAGGCCAGCCAGCGGCGTTCGGCGAGGCGGAAAAGGCCCACCAGTGCAAAGGTCACGGTCAGGTAGATCAACGCGGCGATACCGAACGACTGGAAGGTCAGGAAGGTGGCCGAGTTGGCGTCCCGGGCGACTTTGAGCACGTCTGGAACGGTAGCGGTGAACGCCACGGTCGTCGAGTGCAACATCAGGATGACTTCGTTGCTGTAGTACGGCAGCGAACGTCGCAACGCCGACGGCATGATCACGTACGCGTACAGCTTCCAGCCCGTCAAGCCATAAGCCTTGGCCGCTTCGACTTCGCCATGGTTCATGCTGCGAATCGCCCCGGCGAAGATTTCCGTGGTGTAGGCGCAGGTGTTCAGGGCGAAGGCCAGGATCGTGCAGTTCATCGCATCGCGAAAGAAGCTGTCGAGCAGGGGCTGGGCGCGCACGGCTTCGAGGCTGTAGATGCCGGTGTAGCAGATCAATAGCTGTATGTAGAGCGGCGTGCCGCGGAACAGGTACGTGTAGAACTGCACTGGCCAGCGTACGTAGACCTTGGGGGAGACCCGGGCGATGGACAGCGGGATCGAGATCACGAAGCCGATCAGCAGCGAGGCGCTGAGCAGCCACATCGTCATGGCCAGGCCAGTGATGTGATTGCCGTCACTGTAGAGGAACGGTCGCCAGTATTCCTGAAGAAGTTCGATCATCGCACCGCCTCCCGTGCACCGGCGGCGTAACGGCGTTCAAGCCAGCGCAGCACGACATTAGACGCGCTGGTGATCAGCAGATAGATCAGCGCCGCGAGCACGAGGAAGTAAAACAGTTGGTAGGTGCTTTTGCCGGCATCCTGGGCGGCCTTGACCAAATCGGCCAGGCCGATGATCGACACCAGCGCGGTGGCCTTGAGCATCACCATCCAGTTATTGCCGATGCCCGGCAGGGCAAAGCGCATCATTTGCGGAAACACCACGAACCGGAAACGCTGGCCACGCTTGAGGCCATACGCCGTGGCGGCTTCGACCTGACCCCGGGGCACCGCGAGAATCGCCCCGCGAAAGGTCTCGGTGAAGTACGCGCCGTAAATGAAGCCCAGGGTGATGACCCCGGCGCCGAATGGGTTGATCTCGATGTATTCCCATTCCATGAAGTCGGTAAAAGAGGTCAGCCAGGTTTGCAGGCTGTAGAAGATCAGCAGCATCAGCACCAGATCCGGCACGCCGCGAATCAGCGTGGTGTAGAGCTGGGCCGGGATACGCAGCAGTTTGACGCTGGACAGCTTGGCGCTGGCCCCCAGCAGGCCGAGCAAAACGCTCAGTAACAAAGACAGGACCGCCAGCTTGATGGTCATCCAGGTGCCCTGCATCAGCAGCGGGCCGAAGCCCTGCAGGCTGAAGGCGCTGAGCCCCAGATTTTGTAGGAGTTGTTCGAACATGGAAGAGGCCTTTGGCAGAAAAAAAGCGCCCATCCGAGGCCGGATGGGCGCTGCGCATTATTTGCCGCTGTACAGATTCAGATCGCCAAAGTGTTTCTTCTGGATCTTGGCGTACTTGCCGTCTTCGTGTAACGCTTTGATACCTTTATCCAAAAGAGCCTTCAGCTCTTTGTTACCTTTCTTGATACCGATGGCGGTCTTGGAAGGCAGCAGTTCGCTGTCCACGGGTTTGCTGACTTCATAGTCACCACCTTTTGGCGATTTCAAGAAGCCCAGTTCAGCCTGCAGCATGTCCTGGATCGACGCATCGAGGCGGCCGGAGGTCAGATCGGCATAAACCTGGTCCTGGTTCTGGTAGGCCTGGGTCTTGACCCCAGCCTTGTCCAGTACGGTTTTGGCATAGGTTTCCTGGATGGTGCCTTGCTCGTAACCGACGGTCTTGCCTTTGAGGGACGCGACATCTTCGCTCAGGCCGGAACCCTTCTTGAACACATACGAGGTCGGGCCGGAGAACAGTTCATTGGAGAAGTCGATGACTTTTTCCCGGGCCGGGGTCACGGTCATGGACGAGATCACGCCGTCGAACTTATTGGCCTTCAGGCCAGGGATCATGCCGTCGAAATCGCTTTCGACCCAGCGGCACTTGACCTTCAATTCTTCGCAGATTGCATTGCCCAGGTCGATATCGAAACCTACCAGGCTACCGTCGGCGGCCTTGGATTCAAACGGGGCATAGGACGGGTCGACACCAAAACGCAGTTCCTTGTATTCCTTGGCCGTGGCGACGCCGGCGGCCATGCACAACGCCAGTGCAGAAAGGGTCAGCAGTGCTTTTTTCATTATTCAATCCCTAAAACCAATATGAGCGCTTGTGGCGCGTAAGTATTGTTACCGGTGAAGGCGAGAACGGTATGACGGCATAAAGGTAGCAATTTCCGAACCAGAGTGCCGAACAAGCGTTTTAAAAACTTTGGCGGCAGCCAGCGGGACGTGATGGTGCGCGGGGATGAGCAGGCTTTAAAAGATGCACCAGGATGGCGCGGACGCTGCTGTTTTTTAGGCCTCGGTATCAGGTCTCAATACCGGACCGCTGTGCGAGGGGGTGTTGCTAAGCGCTCGGCCAAGGGATTGCCCGGTCATTTCGACATATCGGTAGGTGAACATCGACACCAGGACTACCGATCCCGCTACCAGCAAAGCGATGAGGTTGTTGAGCAGTACATTACCGAGGTCCAGGTAGCGAGTCCCGTCGATCACCGGTGCAATGTCAACGCCAACGATTTTCTTCGCCACCATGAATGCCGACACTACGCAAAACAGAACGGCCGCGTGGGTCAGGTAGATGGAATAAGACAACTTGCCGAGAAAACCGAAGCCACGGCCCGCCAACAGCCGCGACACGGCGCCACGATCAAAGGCGAATATCACAACGATGACACCGAACAACGGACTGGCCCACAACTGCTTGCCTGCAAAATCGTTGATCACGAAAATCAGCGCCACTGTCACTGCCGCCACTTCAAGCGTGCTCAATAACCAGGTCTGGGCCCGGCTGGGCTGGGGGAGCCTCAGGTACACGGCGTAAGCCAGACAGCCAGTGAAAAAGTAAGCGAGGCCACGCAGCGACTCGATGGTGAAGAAGGTATTACCGGCATACATCAGCGCCAAGGCCAGGAGCATCACCGTCGCCCATATCCATGTCCTGATGCCGAAAGCGATACACACGATCAGGGCGAAGATCATGTAGGTGTAATACTCGATACTGATGCTCCAGGACGGATAGTTGAATGACAGTGGGTTAGTCAAATGCGTCCAGGATTGCAACAGCAGTGCATTCGGCAGGATTTCAGAAGGGGCGAACTTTCCTGAGAATGGCGCATTGTTGAAGTCCATGCCTTTTTGCGCAGCCCAATATCGACCGCACTCTAACAGTATAAAGACGCCCAACATAAAGAGGTGCAAGGGAAGCAAGCGGAAGGTTCGTGAAATGAAGAACTTTCTAAAGTTAAATTTTACCGAGCTGCCATAGGCGTGCGTCAATACAAAGCCACTCAATACAAAAAAGAAAGATACAAATACTTCAGCGTGACGGAATAACAACCATTCGGTGAAACTACCGCTGACGCGCAAGTGATAGAGCATTACTGAAATGGCCATCAACCCCCTGAAACTGTCCAGTGAATGAAACCGCTGCTCTGCGCGCATGTCAGGCTCCCTTGCTTGTACGATTGGCACGTCTTGGGTTTCACTCCGGTCGCCACGTCATTGGGGCAGCACCCTGGGGAGGGCGGCTGCCCACTCCCTGAATGATGGTATCCCCGTCACTGTTGCATGAAGGGCCTGGCGCAGGATCTGGACGGTTTAAGACACTTAAATAAATAGTGGGCTCTGATGTCACGTTAGCATTGCTATTTAAAAGAGCAAGTCGGTTTTTTATTGTCGTGATAGATACCCTGATGACGCAATTACGGCGTCAGAAAAACTGCTAGTGGGCGGGACATCAATAGTTTTTTTAGAAACGCATAAAACGCCATCTGAATACATATCTTCAAATGCCGTTCATCGACGATTCACACTATTTTTCTCACGCCTGTTACACAGCGACTACTGTATAGAGCGATGATGGCAGAGCGCCAACGCGCCTCAGTTAGATGGTGAAAAGGACATTATGAAACGCATCGCCGTGATATTAACGCTGGCGTTCAGCAGCCTGGCCCAGGCCGCGCCAATGCGCTGGGGCGATGTGCGTGACGGCAGCCTCTATTTGCAGGCAGGGCGCGACGACACCTTGCGCGTCAGTTGGGTGCCGGCCTGGCAAACCGACGCTAATGAAGAACGCATCTACTTGCTCGACGGCCAGGGGCAACTGCGCGACGAGCGTTTTATTCCCGCCAGCGAAGGGAGCGGCAAACAAGACTGGGCATTGCCCGCCAGCGCCGCCAGTTACCGTGTCGAAGTCCCGGGCTATAGCTTCAGGCGCTATCGCTTCGAGCACGACGACAAGACCGTCGCCCTGTTCGCGCCGACGAAAGTGCACTTCAGCGTCGAGACCGCCGCCAACGTCGAGTTGTATTTCAAGGTCCGCGGTGGCGAGCAGGCGACCTTGGCAGGCAAGTATTTCGGCGGCGTCAGGGCTCTGAATGCCGAGCGCCTGGGCGATGGCAAAACAGTCGAACTGAGGCTCAAGCCCTACCAGGAGTACCCGAAGTTCGACCAGGTTGCCTTACCCGTCAGCGATAGGGATCAAGACTGGCGCTTGCGCCTGCAAGGTAGAGGCAAAGCGGCCTTCTGGCTGGACGGCACCGCCAACCTGTTCGCCCAGCGCCCGCAGCACCTGCAGCCGCTGCGGCAGGACAGCGGCCGCACCGAGCTGGCCCTGCACCCCGACATGCTGGGCCCCACGCCGCGCCTGGGCTTGGCCTTGCCCTACCTGCTTCCACCGCCGGCAAGCTACAGCGCGCTCGACGCGCTCAAGCCCCGTGCGGGCAGCTTTTACAGCGCCGTCGACATCATGGCCGCTGACCCCCATTACGAAGATGCCTTCAGACGTTTTTATCTGGAACGCGGTGGCATTGATACGAACATCACCTTGCTGGCCGCCACTGGGCGTAAGGCCGACCTGAAGGCCAACAGCCAGAGCAACGCCGGCCTTAACGCCTGGCTGGCGGCCACCGTAGCCCTGGGTAGCGGCACGCACTACCTCTCGTTTGCCGACGAACCCAATTACAACTATCCCGACTATGCGACGTACAAGCACTTCTTCGACGCCATGTATCGTCAGGTGCTCGACTACCCGGGGGCGCGGGAGGCCGGTGTGCGCATCGCCATGCCCGCCAGCTCGCGTTTCGTCAACGGACCGTTTACGCGACGAGGCGCCCAGCACCGTGGCATCGACTGGGCTCGGCGAATGCTCGACGAATCGGCAGCACAAATCGATGCCTTGGCCTGGCACGAGTGGATGATTCGCGACCTGCTGGCCACACGGGTCTACCGCGACTCCGTGCGCCGGGCTGCCGAAGTCGTCGGCCTGCAAGCCAATGGCCGGCCACGCAAGGCGCTGTTGCTGGACCAGACCAATATCTCCAGTGGCTCAAGCGTGAGCCCCTACGAACAGGAGACGCACTTCGCATCGCTCTGGTGGGCCTCGGTTGCGATCAACTCAGCCCAGGATGGTTTGCTCGACGTGCTCAATTGGTTTCAGGCCGCTGACGATCCGCACCACCTCAAAGGCATGATCCGCCTGCCAGGACCCGATCGCTTCGAGCTCAAACCGGTAGGCTTGGCGCAGCAATTCATCCAGTCGCACTGGCTCGATCAGGTTCTGCGTATGGACAACAGCGCGTTCGAGGTCGATGCCCTGGCGATGGCCCGCGGCAACGAACGCAGCGTGCTGGGGGTAAACAAGGGCGACCGTCTGCAACGGATCAGCCTGCAGGGCGCAGGCACTGCCTGCCCATCCCTCGCCCTTTTCGGTCCTGATAGCCGCCAGCGCGATGCCCCTGTCCAGTGCCGGGATGGACGCATACGTTTTGAAGTACCGGGTGAAAGTATTTTCGCCTTGATGTGGAGGGCGTCATGACACGGGCCGACGCTGGCCCTGTTCGGAGGAGAACGGTCAACCTTTCAACAGATCCTGAAGCGTCGCCAGCGTGTCAGCCTCCTCGACGCTTTTGTCCTGGCGCCAGCGCAGCATCCGCGGGAAGCGCACGGCGATCCCACTCTTGTGGCGTTTGGACAAGGCTATACCTTCGAAGCCCAGCTCAAAAACCAGGGTCGGCGTGACGCTGCTCACCGGGCCGAACTTCTCCACGGTGGTCTTGCGCACGATGCTGTCCACCTGACGCATTTGGTCATCGGTCAGCCCCGAATACGCCTTGGCGAACGGCACCAGTGTGCGTTCGCGGCTGCCCGGCGGGTTGTCCCAGACGGCGAAGGTGTAGTCGCTGTACAAGCTGGCGCGGCGGCCATGCCCGCGTTGCGCATAGATCAGTACCGCGTCGACACTGAATGGGTCGATTTTCCACTTCCACCACACGCCCATGTCCTTGGTCCGGCCAACGCCGTACAGCGCGTCGCGGGCCTTGAGCATCATGCCTTCGACGCCGAGGCTGCGGGACGCTTCGCGCTGCCGGGCGAGGTCGAACCAATCCTTGCCGGTGATGATCGGGGAGGGCAACAGCACCGCGCTGCGGCAGTGGGCAATCAGGGTCTGCAGTTGTTCGCGGCGCTCGGTCTGCATACGACTGCGCCAGTCCTCGCCTTGCCATTCCAGCAGGTCGTAGGCCATCACCACCACGGGGGCGTCTTCGAGGACTTTCTTGCCCAGGGTTTTGCGGCCGATGCGTTGTTGCAGCAGGGCAAAGGGCTGCACCCTCGGTTCCAGCGGCGCATCCGGATCGAAGGCATCCGCGGTGGTTGGCGGCGCGGCTTTCCATACCACGATTTCGCCGTCGATCACCGTGCCGTCGGGCAACGCCTGCGCCAGGCTGTGCAATTCGGGGAAGCGCTCGGTGACCAGCTCTTCGCCCCGGGACCAGACCCACAAATGGCCATCGCGCTTGACCACCTGGGCGCGGATTCCGTCCCACTTCCATTCCACCTGCCAGTCACTGGCCGGTCCCAGCGTCGTGTCGAATTGCTCCACCGCTTGCGATAACGCATGAGCCAGGAAGAACGGATAAGGCTGGCCGCCGCGCTGGGCGTGCTCATCAGCGGATTCGGCAGCGATGAGCTTGAGGTAGCCTGCAGCGGTCGGACGATGGGACAGGTCGGTATACCCCACCAGCCGCTGGGCGACTCGTTTGCTGTCCAGCCCGGCCATGGCCGCCAGCGCGCGTGTGACCAGCAACTTGGACACGCCCACGCGGAAACTGCCGGTGATGAGTTTGATGCACAGCATCAGGCTGGCTCGGTCGAGTTGCGCCCACAACGCCGGCAACCGCACCGCCAGCACCTCGGGCGATTCACCGCGCAGCGGCAGGAGTTTCTCTTCGATCCACAGCGCCAGGCCTTCGTCGGAACGCTGAGGTGATTCTGGCAGGACCAGTGAGATGGTTTCAGCCAGATCACCCACGGCTTGATAGCTTTCTTCGAACAGCCACAGCGACAACCCGGATATCTGCACCGCCAGTTCCCTCAAGGTCTTGACCGGCACCAGTTGTCGCGGGCGCCCTCCAGACAGGAAATACACGGCCCACGCTGCGTCCTGGGGCGGGGCCTTGGTGAAGTAATCCTGCATGGCGGCGAGCTTGGCATTGCTGGAGGTGGTGGCGTCCAGTTCGGCATACAACTGGGCGAAGGCTTTCATGACGCGTCCTCGTCGGTGGCGCTGCCTGAGTCTTCTTCATCGTCACCGTATTCGGTGCTGAAGCCTTGGGCATCCAGGCCTTGCTCGCACAAATGGCGCACCAGTACGCCCACTGAACCGTGGGTGACCATCACCCGCTCGGCGCCGGTCTGTTCGATGGCCCAGAGCAAGCCGGGCCAATCGGCGTGGTCGGACAGCACAAAGCCGCGATCCACGCCGCGTCGCCGACGGGTGCCCCGCAGGCGCATCCAGCCGCTGGCGAAGGCGTCGCTGTAGTCACCGAAACGGCGCATCCAGGTGCTCCCACCGGCAGAGGGGGGAGCGATGATCAGCGCCTGGTTCATGATTGGGTCGTTCTTTTTGATGTCGCCGGCATAGATCGTCGCTGGCAAACGGATCCCGGCCTCGCGATAGACCCGGTTCAGGGGTTCTACCGCACCGTGGGCCAGGATCGGACCCAGGCTCGCGTCAATTCCGTGGAGAATCCGCTGGGCTTTGCCGAAGGAATAGCAGAACAGCACGCTGGCCCGGCCGACGGCAATGTTGCCGCGCCACCACTGATTGATTTCGTCGAAGACCTGCGCTTGAGGCTGCCAGCGATAGATCGGCAGGCCGAAGGTGGATTCGGTAATGAACGTATGACACTTCACCGGTTCGAACGGCGCGCAGGTGCCGTCGGGTTCGACCTTGTAGTCCCCGGACGCCACCCAGACCTCGCCTTTATATTCCAGGCGCACCTGGGCCGAACCCAGCACGTGGCCGGCAGGATGAAAACTCAAGCTCACGCCGTGATGCAGCAAGCGCTCGCCGTAGGCCAGGGTTTGCAGGTTGATGTCCTGGCCCAATCGCGAACGCAAAATGCCTTCGCCGGGGGCCGCTGCCAAGTAGTGTTGGTTGCCACCACGGGCGTGATCGCCGTGGGCGTGGGTGATGACCGAATGTTCCACCGGACGCCAGGGGTCGATGTAGAAATCTCCGGGCGGGCAGTACAGGCCTTCGGGGCGGGCAATGACAAGATCCATGCATTCACCGGGAAGATGGGCTTGTCTGGTAGAGGCGGGGGCGGGAGGAGAAGTTCTATCGGGTTTGGTGCCGCAGGATCAGGTGGCAGGGCGGACAAATGTGGCGAGGGGGGTTAGCCCAGCGGGGATAAATTCCCTCGCCACACCGGACAGCTTATTTACCGGGCACCAGGGTCAAGCGCGCCTTGCCGTACGCCCGCTCAAAGTTCTGCGGCTGCAATGGCAGGTTCTGATAGTTCCCCTTGATCCACGGATCAATGCCATTGACGTAGTTCGGGCTGGCGGGGTTGCCAGACTGGCCGGTGCCGCCCTGGATCATCAACGGCTCGGGCTGGCTGAAGTCGACGATGAACCGCATGGCCGGCGCCTGGGTGGTGTTGAAATTCTCGCCCCAGGCGAATGCCGAGCTGTTGAGCGTGGAGGCATCGCCGCCGGCGGGCAGGGGGCCGCGCACGATTTGGCCGCTGCTGTTCTTCCATTCGTAGCGATGCAGCTTGCCCCACTGCCAAGCCTTGTGGTCACCGCCCAACTGGCTGTCGCCAGCAGTGATGGCCGCTGCCAGGCTGCGGGCCAGGATCACGGACTTGTCGTCCTTCTGCGGTGTGCGCACGTCGTCCCAGAACGGGCTGTCTTCGCGACCGAGCAAGTGATCGGCCTGGGCCGAGTAGGACAACTGACCGTTGGCGAGCAGCGCTTTCCACGCCGGGCTGCTGTCCGGACCCAGTTCGTCGAGGAAGATCTGCTTCATGCTTTCCTGCAGAAACAGTTCATAAATCGCCGCGTCGGCGGAGCCTGGGCTGAGCCGGCCATCGAAAGCCATCAGCCGGGTATAGGCCTCGCGAGCCTTGGCCCGGTCCGCCACTGGTAGCGCGTCGATCGCCTGCTTGAGCGGTTGGGCCATGCCTGGGGCTTCGAAGACTTTCTTGAGCTTGGCGGCAAAGGTCGTGGTCTGGTCATATTGCATGGCAGTCAGGCTGCGGCTGTCGTGCTTGCCGGCGCCGGCAAGCTCGGCCATGCGCTCGCCGCGCTCCGGTGCGTCCCAGGAGTTGGACAACTGCATGCCGTAGCCGTCAGGAATGACCCGCTGGTTGGCGGCGCCGAGCCAGCCCTGGGCCGGATCCTGATCGTAGGGGTGCAGCATCGGGTCGGCGTAGCCATCCCAATCGTAGCGCCCTTCCCAACCGGGCGATGGCAACAGGCCTTCGCCTTCGCGGCGGTTCGGATAGCGCCCGGTAACTTGCCAACCAATGTGGCTGGCGTCGGCAAAGATCATGTTCACCGCGATGGCGCGGATTTCACGGCTGGCATCGGAGGCTTTCTCGACATTCTGCGCTCGGGACAAGTCAAAGAACGCGTCCAGGGTTTTGTCGTCGCTAAAGCTCGGCGTCTGTAAGGCCAGGCCAAGACCGTTGGCCATGGCCGAGCCCTGGACACTGTTGAGCAGCGGGCCGTGGCGGGTCTCATACACCGCTTCGCGAATCGGTCGCTGGCCTTTAATGAAGTAGGTCTCGTTGCGGACCATCACCGGCTGCCATTTGCCGTTGACCTCGTAGGACAGACCATTGCCCTGGCGTCGGATTTTTTCCAGGAACAGGTCCTGGTTGTCGCCCAACACGCTGCTCATGCTCCAGGCCACTTTGCCGTTGAACCCCGCCAGAATCATCGGGATGCCCGCCACGGAAACCCCGGCGGCCTGATACTTGGGCGCACGAATCTGCACAGGAACCCACAGTGACGGCACGCTCAATGGGCCATGGCTGTCGCTGGCCAGCAGACTCTTGCCGTTGCGGCTGCGCTGCGGGGCGATGGCCCAGTTGCTGGAGGAAGCAATATTCAGCAAATTCAGTTCGGACAACTGAGCGCTGGCCTTGCTGACTTCGTTGAGGCCCGGGACCTGACCGCTGAGCCGCAGGCCCTGGAGCTTATCGGCCTCGGCCATCGGCAGTTGTTCATCCGGGTACGAGGGGCTCAGCCAGGCCAGTTTGTCCTGGGTGACCGTCTGGGCCAGCACCAAGGCGGCGATTTCTTCCGGCAGGTTGGCCGATTGGCTGAAATTGAGCAGGCAAAACATCAGCGCCGAATCTTGCGGTTTCCAGTATTCGGGTTTGTAGCCGTTGGCGGCCAGGTCCGGCGGCAACTTGTCGCGATAGCGGAACAGGTACGCGTTGACGCCGCGGGCATAGACTTCGAAGAAGCGTTTGAGCCGCGGCGAGGAGGCTTTGTACAGCTCGTCGGCGCTTTTCTTCAGGTTGACCGCACGCATGTAGCGATCGACGTCCAGTCGTTCGGCGCCGGCCATTTCTGCCAGGCGACCCTGAGCCAGCAGGCGCATGGTCACCATCTGGCTGATGCGATCGCTGGCATGGACGTAGCCGAGGCTGAACAGGGCGTCATGGAAATTGTTGCTCTCGATCAGCGGCATACCCATGGCATTGCGTCGAACCGAAACGTTCTGTGCCAGCCCCTTGAGCGGTTGCACGCCGGACGTCGGAGGAACCGTGTCCTGGGCGTTCCAGGTCTGGCAACCGCTCAGACCGAGCACACTGGCCACTGCGGCGGCAACGCCGAGCCGGGGGAAGGAAAAAATAGAGGCTGGCGAGGCCATGGCAAAGCTCCTGCAGGAGGGGGGGCACCGATAAAGGCGCTACGTTAGTGAGCAGGAGGAGGGCGCGCAAGCGGGGGCAGGGGTTATTTGTTGATTTGGCGATGAAAGCCTGCTGTGAGGCTTACCCACAGCAGGGTTTTGGGTGTATCAGGAGGGCTCAGGGCTTGGGCGGGTTGACCTTGTCCACCAGGGCATAGGCCTTGGCAGTGGCCGGGCGCTCCTTGATGCGATTGAACCAGCGCTGCACGTTCGGGAAGTCTTCCAGCCGCTGGCTTTGCCATTGGTGTGAAACGGTCCAGGGATAAATCGCCATGTCGGCAATGCTGTACTCGTTGCCCGCCACGAATTCACGGTCCGCCAGGCGGCGATCCAGCACACCATACAGACGAGCGGTTTCGTCGACATAGCGTTTGATCGCGTAGGGGATTTTTTCCGGGGCGAACCGGCTGAAGTGATGATTCTGCCCGGCCATCGGCCCCAGGCCGCCCATCTGCCAGAACAGCCACTGCAACGCTTCTTGCCGGCCGCGCAAATTCTCTGGAATGAACCGGCCGGTTTTTTCCGCCAGGTACAGCAGGATCGCGCCCGACTCGAACAGCGAAATCGGCTCGCCGCCATCGGCGGGTTCGTGATCGATGATCGCCGGAATGCGGTTGTTGGGAGCGATTTTCAGGAAGTCGGGCTTGAACTGCTCTGCCTGGCCGATGTTGATCGGGTGCACCTTGTAAGGCATGCCGGCTTCTTCAAGGAACAACGAGATTTTATGGCCGTTGGGCGTGGTCCAGTAATACAGGTCGATCATGGAGGGCTCCAGATAAGACAGCGTGATGGATGGACAACACATGACGGCGGGAGGTCGTCCTGATTGCCGAAAGGCTTGCCTGTAGGAAGAGGTGATGCTCAAGTGTGGAAAATTCAATGACCGAACACGAGAAAACCGGCATGGAGTTACAGAAAAACGCAGCGTTGATTCTTATCGACCAACAAAAAGGCATCCTTCACCCCAGGCTAGGCCCTCGCAACAACCCCGATGCGGAGCTGCGCATGCTCCAGTTGCTCGATTTCTGGCGACAATCGGCACGGCCGGTGATTCATGTCCACCACCTGTCCCGCTCGCCGGACTCAGTGTTCTGGCCCGGGCAATCGGGCGTGGAGGTTCAGGAGCGGTTCGAGCCGTTAGCCGGGGAAAGGCTGGTTCAAAAGCAGGTGCCGGATGCGTTCTGCGGCACGCGCCTGGAGGCGGACCTGCATGAAGCGGGGGTTGGGCAATTGGTGATCGTGGGCGTGGCGACGAACAACTCGGTGGAGTCCACGGCGCGTACGGCCGGCAATCTGGGATTCGACACTTGGGTGGCCGAAGACGCGTGTTTTACCTTCGACAAGGCTGACTATTTTGGCCATGCCCGTTCGGCTGGCGAGGTCCATGCCATGTCGCTGGGCAACTTGCATGGCGAGTATGCGACGGTGGTCAGCGTGAAGCAGATTCTTGGGGCGGGTTGAAACCGAGTGTGTGGGGTTGCCCCAGCCGGTATGGATTAGCCTCAAACGCCCCATCGCGAGCAGGCTCCCACAGGGCTCAGTAATGAATCCAGATTTTGTGTTCGCCGCAGGCCCCTGTGGGAGCGAGCCTGCTCGCGAGGACGATTCAATAGGCGAAGATTATCTTCGCCCGGATCATCAAGCGCCGTGGCACTTCTTGAATTTCTTGCCATTGCCGCATGGGCAAGGGTCGTTGCGGCCGACATCCTTCAGGGTGTTGCGCACCGGTTCCTGGTGGGCGTGGCCACAGTTCGGGCCATGGACATGTCCGTGATCATGATCGTGGTGATGGTCATGATCGTGGTTGCAGTCAGGGCCATGGACGTGGGGTTGCTGGGTCATCGGGGTTACTCCGCAATAAAATCGGCGGCGATTATCACGCCATTGCGCCTCAGGTGCACGTAGTGGGCGATGAATAAACCGGTTTCCAGCTCACCTTCCAGGCGATAGGGGATCTGCTGGCGAGGTTTTTCGAGCATTTTCACCAGCTTGCGCACTTGCGGCCACAGGTTGGTGCGGATCGGAACCCTGAAGTAGCGGCTATGCCCGGGACGCACCGTGAACCAGTGCTCGTGCTCTCCTTCGGTCAGCAACAGGTCGCCCAGATGAATGCGGTAGGTTATGCCGCGCACGGTCAAATCACTGTCGTCGGGGTTGTCCACACGAAAGTGCAGCATGAACTTCTGCTCCACCAGCCGCGCCCGTACCACCTCGACCTTGGTCAGATGCACCTGCGGTTCAGGGGCCTCATCACCTCGCCAGGACGCACAACTGCCGAGCCCGATGAACAGCAGCAGGCAGGTGATGCGCAGCAGATGTGATGAAAGGGTCATGTCCGTGCCTCTGGTTTATCCCAGTCTAGCCTGCTGGCGAGCGCAGCAGTGTCGGACGATTCCGATATCAGCGATTAAAGTAGCCTGCGCAGCACTTCTTGAATTTGTGCCCACTGCCGCACGGGCAGGTGTCGTTGCGTCCGGTCTTGACTGGCACTGTCGGGTCGATGAAGTACCAGCGTGCGCCGTTCTGTACGAAGGATGACTGTTCGCGGTGGCTGTGTTCCCCCTGGCCGTCGTGCCAGCGCGCGGTGAAGGTGACAAAGGCGTGTTCGGGTTGGCCACCGAATACTTCGCTGCTTTCCACCTCCAGTCCGAGCCATGTGCTTTTGGCGCTCCACTCGCTGATGGATTGGCGATCCAGGCCGTCCTGCTGGGCGGGCAAGGTCGTGGCTACCAGATAGTCCACCAATCCCAGCACGTAGGCACTATAACGCGAACGCATCAAGGCTTCGGCGCAGGGCGCCGGGTGACCATCGTGGTAATGGCCGCAGCAGGCGTCCAGTGGGTTGCCACTGCCGCACGGGCAAATGGTTGTGTGCATGCTTGTGTTCACGGCTACCACCAGTATTTTCCAAAGTTTTCCGGGTTGGCCCAAAAGCGTGAGTTGAGCCAGTCAGGGACTTGTTTGTATTCAAGCAGATCGTAGGTAAACAGGGTCAGCACCTGCTCCTCGCGCTGGAATCGCTCACTGGCCTGCAGGGCCAGGGAAAAGAAATCAGTTTCTTGCCAGCCGCAGGCATTGAGGTCCGCCAGCACGGCGATACGGCTGGCGTTGAGATTGCGGATGCCCCCCAACAGATTCAGACCGTCGCGTTTGGGCAAATGCTCCAGGCAATCAAGCGCCAAGGCCAGGTCGAAACGCCGCGCCGCCACGTCCGCCGCAAGGGCGCCAGGGGCGGCGTGGACCACTTCAGTATCAGGATGCGCTTGCTGGAACGCCTCAAGGGCAGGGAAGCTGCTGGCCCCGATCAACAGCAGTTTTTTCGGGGCATAACGGTCCAGCACGGCAGCCAGGGCTTGCTGGGGCGTACGGGAAGAAATGGCAACGGTCATCGAAGTTCCTCTGTCAGAGCCGCCACGATAGCCTGCGCGGACCCCATGGCCTAGAGCGGTTTGTGCTTAAACGTATCGATCTACGGCAAATAGGGGGCAAAAACCGCGATAGCGTGATGCTGGCGCGGATGCGGAGTCGGGTCTTTACTCCCCTGAATCGGCGCAAAGCCGATCCCTCAAGGAGAAAACCCAATGAGCATAGTTCGCACAGCGTTACCCTTGGTTCTGCTGACCGGTGTATTGACTGGTTGCGCAGGTTTGCAGAAAACCGATTGGCCGACCTGCGCGGCGGTTGGCGGTGTGACGGGCGCTGGATTGGGCGCCATCGAAAGCACCTCCTGGGCCGGCGGTGGTGCATTGTTTGTCGGCACCATGGCGGCGGCTTATTGCTGGGTGCATGGCGACGGCGATGAGGATGGCGATGGCGTGCCGGACAGCCGCGACAAATGCCCGGGCACGCCTAAGGGCGTGCAAGTCGATGCCGACGGCTGCCCGCCACCGGCACCGGCGCCGATGGTTGAAGAAGTCGTGGTGGTCCAGGAAGAAACCATTGTGATCCGTGACGTGCATTTCGAATTCGACAAGGCCACGCTGACGGCGGCAGACAAGGAGGTCCTGAGCACGATTGCAACCCGACTCAAACAGGAAACGTCCACCGCGCAACTGCGCGTCACCGGCCACACTGACAGCGTCGGCAGCGATGCCTATAACCAGCGCCTGTCTGAACAACGGGCCAACGCGGTGGTGCAATACCTGGTTGAGAGCGGCGTGCCCCGTTCCAGCTTCGTTTCGGTGGAGGGTGCCGGTGAGAGCCAGCCGGTGGCGGACAACAGCACCGCCGATGGTCGGGCCATGAACCGCCGCACGGAGATCAAGATAAATCGCTGAAGCCCCCGTCATCCGCGGCTTGTACAGTCGCGGATGCGGGTCTTTACTCCTGTGTGACCGGTATGGGCCGGTAACACAGGAGCATTCACCATGAACGTTCTACTCAGGGCCGCCTTACCGGTACTGCTGGCGGGCAGTCTGTTGTCAGGTTGTGCCACTCACAGCGATGGCGGCGCACCGCTCAATCAACGCACCTGGCCAGTCTGTAGCTTGATCGGCGGTCTGGTTGGCGGCGGCCTGGGGGCCCTCGAAAGCAGCGGTTGGGCGGCGGGCGGTGCTGCGCTGGGGCTGTTGACCGGCGGCCTGATCTGCTACGCCCAGGATGGCGACGAGGACGATGACGGCGTGTTCGACCGCCGTGACCGTTGTCCCGACACGCCGGCCAATACCCCGGTTGAACATCATGGTTGTCCGTTGCCGCAATACCCGGCCAGCGCTCCGCCGGTTGAACCTCAGGCACCGGCCACGGAAGTGATCACCCTCAACGATGCCGGCAAGGTGCTGTTCGACTTCGATAAATCCGATCTCACTCAAGACGCGCGAAGCCAACTCGATGGGCTGATGAGCAAATTGAGTCATGCCAATGTCGCCAGCATCCGCGTGGTGGGGCACACCGACAGCGTCGGCACTGATGCCTACAACCAGGGGCTGTCCGAGCGCCGAGCAAGCAGCGTGGTGGAATATCTGCTTACTCAGGGGCTTTCACCGGACAAGCTCACCAGTGAAGGCAAGGGTGAAAGCGAGCCGGTGGCCGACAACGAGACCGATGAGGGGCGGGCGCAGAATCGTCGGGTTGAGTTGCATATCCAGCGCTGAGCCGCGTGCCAGAGCCGTCGGGTCGCCAGTGGGGCGACCCGACGAGTCGAGGTTTGCGTCAGATTAAATTTGCCCTGGCCTCTGGCTTATTCTGCGCGCAAGCCGTTACTGTGCGTGCAAAGAATAATACTTACCGGGGGGATGTATGAAGCTGTTATGGGCGCTGGGGCGCTTGTTGACCCTGCTGTTCTGGCTGGTGGTGCTGGTCAACCTGGTCATGCCGTTCGTTCATCCGCTGCATCTGCTGGTCAATTTTGGCGCAGCGATATTGCTGGCGATCCATTTGCTGGAACTGGTGTTGTTTCGAGCCAGCTTGCGCGGCCGGCCAGCTTCAGGCCGTGATCGCCTGCGAGTGCTGCTGTTCGGCATCTTCCACCTGCAAACCCTCCCGATCGCCGCCGAGGCTTCCCATGCGTAAATTGTGTCTGCTTGTCGCACTCGTGTGCCCCTGGGCCAGTGCCCAAGTGATCCAGGTCGAAACCCATTCCTTGATGCGTCTGCCCAATACCACCAGCGCCCTGACACTGGAACGGCTGGAGGTGGCCGATTACGGCACGTTGCTGGTGCCTGCCAACGTCACTGAATTGACCATTGGCCAACTGCACCTGGGGCGCGAAGCACGGATCGCCATCGTGCCTGGGCAACAGACACTGCAGATAAAAGTTGCCGAGGGCGAACTGGCCGACGGCAGTCAGATCACGGCTCGGGGCGCGCCCGGAACCTATACCAAAGCGGCACGAGCGGGACGTGATCTCAATCTGCGCTTCAATGCCTTGAATGCGCCATTGTTGTCGGTGGATGCCCGCGGTGGAACCGGTGCGCCAGGTTACGTGGGCCTCGACGGCGCCAACGGCCAGGCGCCGGGTTGTACGTGGGGGGCAGCCGGTCGCGGTGCCGACGGCAGCAATGGCAGTGACGGCCAGCCGGGTGCGGCGGGTGCGCAGGTGCGTCTCGAATTGCCCCGTGATTATCCCGATGAGCAGATCAAGGTTACGGTGGAGGGTGGCGCGGGCGGCGCCGCTGGAGCCGGAGGTAAACCCGGCGCTGGCGGCAAGGCCAAGGGGTGCTTCGTCTATACCGCCGACGGTGGCAAAAGCGGTCGCCCTGGTGCCGATGGCCAGCCGGGACCAGCCGGAGCAGCGGGGGCGGTGACGGTGCAGCGATTCTAAGAGGACTGAGCTCGAGAACTGTGGGAGCGAGCCTGCTCGCGATGGCAGGGTATCAGTCAACCTTGATGTGACTGACCCACCGTTATCGCGAGCAGGCTCGCTCCCACCAGGGGATACGCTAAGTTCAGAACATCGGCCGCGCCGCGCCAATCGCCACCACCAGCAACCCGATCAACAGATTAATCCCCACCAACTGCCGGATTTTCCCCAGTACCGCCGCGCCCGTCGGCCAGTCCTGGGCTGCTACGGCCTTGCGCAGGGCCGGCAATTGCAATCCCTGGATGCGGATAAACAGCGCCATCATCACCACATACAAGCCGATCATGATCTGCACATACCGTGGCGCGGTCTCGAAGCCGGCAAAGCGCATGTGGATCAGGCCCACGCCGCTGATCGGCAAAAGCACCACTGCGACCCAGACCCAAACGAAAAAACGCTGAAACACTTCTGTCCATAATTTGAGCCGGGCCGGCCCCTCAAGGGCCGCGATTGCGGCGGGGCGCAGGATCATCCAGGCGAAGAACATACCGCCGACCCAGACCAGGGCCGCCAGTAAATGCAGGGTGTAGACGAGGGCAAAGGGTGTCATTGAGTTACTCCGTTCTGCGCAGGATTGATTAGCGGGGTATGATAGCCGCCGATCCGAACCACTGAAAATTTATCCAGCGTTTTTAGCGCCCGACCATTCATGATCAGCACCGAACTCAAAACCACGATCCAGGGCGCCTATTCGCGTTTTCTCGAAGCCAAGAGCCTCAAGCCGCGATATGGCCAGCGCCTGATGATTGCCGAAGTGGCAAAAGTCCTGGGTGACATCGACACCGACGACGAAGGCCGGCGCAGTGGCGAGCCTGCCGTCGTGGCGGTGGAGGCCGGCACCGGCACCGGCAAGACCGTGGCCTACAGCCTGGCGGCAATCCCCACCGCCAAGGCCGCCGGCAAACGCCTGGTGATCGCCACGGCCACGATCGCCTTGCAGGAGCAGATCGTTTTCAAGGACCTGCCTGACCTGATGCGCAACAGCGGGCTGAATTTCAGCTTCGCCCTGGCCAAGGGTCGTGGGCGCTACATGTGCCTGTCCAAGCTCGACATGTTGCTTCAGGAAGGCCAGGCGCAGACAGCCACGGCCCAGTTGTTCGAGGAAGAAGGCTTCAAGATCGAAGTCGATGAGGCCAGTCAGAAGCTGTTTACCAGCATGATCGAAAAACTGGCCGGCAATAAATGGGACGGCGACCGCGACAGCTGGTCCACCGCCCTGGAAGACGCCGACTGGTCACGGCTGACTACCGATCATAGCCAGTGCACCAACCGTCATTGCCCGAACTTTGGCCAGTGCGCCTTCTACAAGGCCCGCGAAGGCATGGGCAAGGTCGATGTCATTGTCACCAACCACGACATGGTCCTGGCCGACCTGGCCCTGGGCGGTGGCGCGGTGCTGCCGGATCCGCGTGACACGATCTATGTGTTCGACGAAGGTCACCACCTGCCGGACAAGGCCATCGGCCATTTCGCCCATTACACCCGGCTGCGCTCGACCGCTGACTGGCTGGAAACCACCGCCAAGAACCTCACCAAGCTGTTGGCCCAACACCCGCTGCCGGGTGACCTGGGCAAGTTCATCGAGCAGGTGCCCGAGCTGGCCCGTGAAATCAAGACGAACCAGCAGTTCATGTTCAGTGCCTGCGAACAAGTGGCGGATTTCAAGCCCGGCGAAGACGTCGAGGGTCGTGATCGACCTCGCCATCGCTTTGTCGGCGGCGTCATTCCCGAGCACATGCGCGAGATGGGCATCGAGCTCAAGAAAGGCTTTGCCCGCCTGACCGACCTGTTCACCCGTCTGACCGACCTGCTCAAGGAAGGCATGGATGGCGAGGTCAATATCGGTATCGCCAGCAACCAGGCCGAGGAGTGGTACCCGTTGTTCGGCAGTCTGCTGTCCCGCTCCCAGGGTAACTGGGAGTTGTGGACCGCGTTCACGACTGAAGACCCGGAAGACAACCCGCCGATGGCGCGTTGGTTGACCCTGGCCGAAAGCGGCTCGCTGTTCGACATCGAGGTCAATGCCAGCCCGATCCTGGCGGCGGAAATGCTGCGTCGCAACCTGTGGAATGTCGCCTACGGCGCGCTGGTGACTTCCGCCACGCTGACCGCCCTGGGCACGTTCGACCGTTTCCGCATGCGCGCCGGCCTGCCGAAAAAAGCCGTGACCGCCGTGGTTCCGAGCCCCTTCCATCATGCCGACGCTGGCGTGCTGCGGGTCCCGGACCTCAAGGCTGATCCGCGGGATGCCGCCGCCCACACCGCGGCGATTATTCGCGACCTGCCGGAACTGGTGGAAGGCTCGCGGGGCACCCTGGTGCTGTTTTCCTCGCGCAAACAGATGCAGGACGTGTTCGACGGCCTCGACCGCGACTGGCGCAAGCAAGTGTTCATCCAAGGCAACCTGTCCAAGCAGGAAACCCTGAACAAGCACAAAGCGCGGGTCGACGGCGGCGATTCCAGCGTGCTGTTCGGCCTGGCGAGTTTTGCCGAAGGCGTGGATTTGCCCGGTGCCTACTGTGAGCATGTGGTGATCGCCAAGATCCCGTTTTCGGTTCCGGACGACCCGGTGGAAGCCGCGTTGGCCGAATGGATCGAGGCCCGCGGTGGTAACCCGTTCATGGAGATCTCCGTGCCGGACGCCTCGCTGAAACTGGTCCAGGCCTGTGGTCGATTGCTGCGCACCGAAGAAGACCGCGGCACCATCACCTTGCTCGACCGCCGACTGGTGACCCAGCGCTACGGCAAGGCGATCCTCAACGCCCTGCCACCGTTTCGGCGGGAGATATCCTAGCCTCCCGGTGATTTTTGACTGAGGAGGTCTCTGTGGCGAGGGGATTTAGCGAAACGGGCAATGTCAGTCCGGTCAGCCGTCTTGCGGCGGTTCCCAAAAACCTCAATGGCTGAAACAATGCAGGCCACTTCAAAAAAGTGTTTGTTTCAAGGGAGTTGCGGGTGCAGATTCAAGGCCATTATGAGCTTCAATTCGAGGCGGTGCGTGAAGCCTTCGCGGCGCTGTTCGACGATCCTCAGGAGCGCGGCGCGGCGTTGTGCATTCAGGTTGGTGGCCGCACGGTCATCGATCTCTGGGCCGGCACGGCCGACAAGGATGGCAGTGAAGCCTGGCACAGCGACACCATCGCCAATCTGTTTTCCTGCACCAAGACGTTCACCGCCGTCACCGCCCTGCAACTGGTGGCCGAAGGCAAGCTGCAGCTGGACGCCCCTGTCGCCCGCTACTGGCCTGAGTTCGCGGCAGCCGGCAAGCAAGCCGTCACGCTCCGTCAGTTGCTTTGCCACCAGGCCGGGTTGCCGGCGTTGCGTGAATTGCTGGCGCCCGAAGCACTTTATAACTGGCAGACCATGGTCGATGCTCTGGCCGCTGAAGCGCCCTGGTGGACGCCGGGAGACGGTCACGGCTACGCGGCGATCACTTATGGCTGGCTGGTCGGCGAACTGCTGCGCAGGGCTGACGGTCGTGGACCGGGGGCATCCATCGTGGCCCGTATTGCCAAGCCGTTGGGCCTGGATTTCCACGTCGGCCTGGCTGATGAAGAGTTTCATCGCGTGGCCCACATCGCTCGCGGCAAAGGCAATGTGGGGGACGCGGCGGCCCAGCGCCTTTTACAAGTGACGATGCGCGAACCCACGGCCATGACTACCCGGGCCTTTACTAACCCGCCCTCGATCATGACCAGCACCAATAAGCCAGAGTGGCGGCGCATGGAGCAACCGGCGGCCAACGGCCATGGTAACGCCCGCAGCCTGGCCGGGTTCTATGCCGGCCTGCTGGACGGCAGCCTGCTGGAGGGCGAAATGCTCGACGAACTGACTCGCCAGCACAGCTTCGGCGAGGACAAGACATTGTTGACCCAGACCCGTTTCGGCCTGGGTTGCATGCTCGATCAGCCGGATGTGCCGAACGCGACCTATGGCCTCGGCCCTCGGGCATTCGGTCATCCTGGGGCGGGGGGCTCCATCGGTTTTGCCGACCCGGAGCACGATGTGGCTTTTGGCTTTGTGACAAACACCCTCGGGCCATACGTTTTGATGGATCCGCGGGCGCAGAACCTTGCGCGGGTACTTGCCACTTGTCTATAAAACGTTAGCGAAGGCGGCGGGCACAGGAACCTCGTGTTCCTTTCAGTTTCCAACCGTCTGTTTATGCGGCCCGAACATGGCCTTTGTTTTTTTTTACATCATTTTGTGGATATCCAATGTCATTGAATAAATCTTTCGCTCTGGCGCTGTGCTTCGCTATCACCGGTTGCGCACAAACCCCACAAAATGATGCCGAGGGCGGCAGTGGCTGGTGGCCGTTCGGCGCCTCCGACAAGGTCGCGGCCAAAGAACCGACGTCAGCGGCGCCGCTGAAACCGGCTGCCGTCGCGCCACAAGCCAAGGCCGAGGGTGCCACTCACTGGTGGTGGCCGTTTTCTTCCGATGACGCCGCCGACGGCGTCGCCAAAAAAGTCGACGCCAAACCTGAAGTCAAGACGCCGGTTACCGTCGCCAAGGCTGAAGCTGAAAGCAACGGCAAGTGGTGGTGGCCATTCGGCGGTAAAGATCAGGAAACCGCCAAGACGGTGCCGATGCCGGATCCGAAAGTCACCCAGGCTTGGCTCGACGACTACGAGCCGAAATTGCGCACGGCCATCAAGGACAGCAAGCTCGAACTTGAACGCCGCGACGACGTGCTGGTGGTCACCGCACCGGTGGACGGCTCCTTCAACCCGGATCGTCCGGCCATGCTGCTGCCGGTGAGCCTCGGCCCGTTCACCCGCGTTGCGAAAATTCTGGAAGCTGATCCGAAAACAGCCGTGCTGATCCTCGGCCACGCCGACACGTCGGGCGCCGCGCCGGTCAACCTGAAGCTCAGCCAGGAACGCGCCCAATCCGTGGCGGCGATTTTCCGTCTCAGCGGCTTGCAGCGTGATCGCCTGATGCTGCGTGGCATGGGTTCGGTTGCGCCCCGTGCCGCCAATGACAGCGTTGAAGGTCGCGCTTTGAATCGTCGTGTCGAGCTGCTGGTCACGCCGCAAAACACCATGGTTGCGCTGCTGAGCAAGTACAACATGCCGGCCCCGGCACCAGTAAGGTTGGTGGCGGTCCAGGACGTGAAACCTGCGGCTTTGGCGCCAGCGCCCGCGCCGGCGGCTAACAAGTCCAAGGCTGTTGCCAGCAAAAAAGCGCCGGCCAAGAAGGCTGTCGCCAAGGCTCCTGCCAAAAAAGCCCCGGCCAAGAAAGCGCTGGTGGCGAAGAAGCCGCAACCGACCAAAGCCGCTACCGATGCCAAGAAAGTCGCGGCTGCCGATGCATCCAAGCAGTGATGGGCTAACTACAAGGAACGCGCCATGACCCAGACGCTGGCTGATATGCGCCGCGACTACACCCGCGATGGCCTGACCGAGGCGCAGGCCCCGGCCGAGCCGTTCGCGCTGTTCCACCAGTGGTTCGCCGACGCGGTGAAAACCGAACAGGCGCCGGTGGAGGCCAACGCCATGACCTTGGCGACCGTGGATGCCGATGGGCGCCCGCACTGCCGGATCCTGCTGCTCAAGGGGCTTGATGCCCAAGGCTTCACGTTCTTCACCAACTACGAGAGCGCCAAGGGTCAGCAACTGGCCGCGAACCCGTTCGCGGCCATGACATTTTTCTGGCCGACGCTGGAGCGTCAGGTGCGTATCGAGGGCAAGGTGCAGAAGGTCACGGCGCAAGAGTCGGACGCCTATTATCAGGTACGGCCATTGGGCAGTCGCCTCGGGGCCTGGGCTTCACCTCAAAGCCGGGTGATTGCAGGTCGAGGTGAGCTGGAAGACTTGCTCAAGGCCACCGAACAACGCTTCAGTGACAGCCAGCCTCACTGCCCGGAGCATTGGGGGGGCTATCGTCTGCTGCCCGAGCGTATCGAATTCTGGCAGGGACGGGCCAGCCGTCTGCATGATCGCCTCAACTACCGCCTGCAAGAGGCGAGCTGGATCCGCGAGCGTCTGGCGCCTTAGCCCTGGGTATACCCTGCCGCCGCGGTCTGAAGCCATTGCGGCAGGTCGCGCCGCTTGATCCCTTGCTTCTGGGCGTGGGCCAATTGTTGCAGCATGTAAGTTTTTTTCAGCTCATCCTGCCCCGCCAATGACAGCGCCAGATCGCGGTCCATCCAGCGTTTGATCCGCACGTACAGCCACCAATGAAAGTACAAACCGGCGACGGTGGTAGCGGCTATGATGAAATAATCCATGAGAAATCCTCAGGCCAGTGACGCGGATAGCGGAAATTGGCGCTACTGTTTGGGTGAATTTTTCGGGCGAGTCTGTATCCCACCTGAATGAAAACAATTTTATCCCGGCGAGGCCGTGACAGGCGTCAAGCTGCGGAGTTTAATGAATACCTGTCTTTTGGAGTTTGATGCTATGCGTAAGTCTGTTTTGCTGGTTGCTTCCTTTTCCACGATGGCGATGTTGCTCACTGGCTGTCAGTCGAGCCTGACCGGTGACTCCTATTCCCGTGACGAAGCGCGTCGCGTGCAGACGATTCGCATGGGGACCATTGAAGCCTTGCGTCCGGTCAAGATCGAAGGCACCAAGACCCCGATCGGCGGCGCGGCGGGTGCGGTGGTAGGTGGTGTGGGTGGCAGCGCCATCGGTGGTGGCCGTGGCAGTATCGTTGCTGCCGTGATCGGCGCCGTGGCCGGCGGCCTGATCGGCTCCGCGACCGAAGAAGGCCTGACCCGTACCCAGGGTGTGGAAATCACCGTTCGCGAAGACGACGGCAGCATGCGCGCCTATGTGCAGCAGGTTCAGGAAAACGAAGTGTTCCGTGTGGGTGAGCGGGTTCGTATTTCCACTGTGGATGGTACGAGCCGCGTATCGCACTAAGCTGGAATCGCTAAGAGAAAATCGCGCTTTTTCCTGAACGGGGAGGCGCGATTTTTTTATGGCTTCGTTTCGGTGGGGGGGGGCGGCGTGTATATCCGTTTCTTCGGTAACGGCCACTGGCGGTTCCGCCCTTACGGCGGGTCACTTTCGAAAAGCGCGAAAGTAACCAAAGCGCTTCTGCCCCACCACTCGGCACCTCGCTTAGGCTCGGTGTGCCTGAACGAAGGCATTGCTCCGTGGGCCCGCCGCGAAGGGCCATCCATGGCCCAGCGCGGCTAACCCGGCATCCATGCCGGGTTGCCCACTCCACAACGCCTCCGTTCAGCCAGCGTGGTTAACGGGGCGTCCAAGATCAACGTCCACCGCGAGGCGGCCTTATAGCCGGCCTGATTCTTGGTGGGACCGCGTTTCTCCTGTGGGAGCGGGCTTGCTCACGCAAGCGGTATCACAGTCGATGAAGATGTTGGGTGTGTTGGCCTTTTCGCGAACAAGCCCGCTCCCTCAGTGGTTCTGTGTTGGATATAAATTTGTGCTCACTGAAAGATCGAATGTGGGAGCGAGCCTGCTCGCGATGACGGCATCCAATTCAATCGCTATGTAACTGAACTATCGCAAGGCTGAGAAGGCGGCTACACAGTTGACGAAGATGTTGCATGTGTCGACCTCTTCGCGAGCAGGCTCGCTCCCACAGGAAAAACGCGATCATCAAAAAAACAGGTCGGCTATAAGGCCGCCTCGCGGAGGATGTTGATCTTGGACGCCCCGTTAACCACGCTGGCCGAACGCAGGCATTGTGGAGTGGGTATCCCGGCATGGATGCCGGGATAGCCGCGCTGGGCCATGGATGGCCCTTCGCGGCGGGCCCACGGAGCAATGCCTTCGTTCGGGCACACCGAGCCTAGGCGAGGTGCCAAGTGGTGGGGCAGAAGCGTTTTGGTTACTTTTGCGCTGTTCAAAAGTGACCCGCCGTAAGGGCGGAACCGCCAGTGGCCGTCATCGAAGAAACGGATATACACACCAATAAACACACCAATAAACACACAACAAACATCACCCCGATCAGGTAATTTTAGTTGGCTTTAAATGCTGTCTGCTTACGACTAGCCGCCGCTGTCACCGCATAACCCAGCAACGCCGCCAGGATCGAGCCAGTGAGAATACCCATCCGGTCCATACCGGCATACTCGCTGGTGCCGGGCGCGAACGCCAGGGAGCCGACGAACAGGCTCATGGTGAAGCCGATGCCGCACAGGATTGCCACGCCCAGTATCTGCCCCCAGTTGGCGCCGGCGGGCAGGCTGGCGATACCGATCTTGACCGCCAGCCAGGTCAGGCCGAAAACGCCGACGGTCTTGCCCAGCAACAGGCCGATGGCGATGCCCATCGGCACGTGATGGGTGAAGCTCTCGACGGTGACGCCGCTCAGGGACAAGCCGGCGTTGGCGAAGGCGAAGAGCGGCAGGATGCCATAGGCCACCCAGGGGTGCAGGGCATGCTCCAGGGTCAGCAGCGGCGAGGTCTCGGCATTTTTTGTGCGCAGCGGAATGCAGAACGCCAGGGTCACCCCGGCCAGGGTGGCATGGACGCCGCTCTTGAGTACGCAGACCCAGAGAATCAGGCCGACAACCATGTAGGGGCCGAGCTTGACCACTCCCGCGCGGTTCATCGCCACCAGCGCGGCGATGCAGGCGGCTGCCAATACCAGTGACAAGGTCGACAGGGCGCCCGAGTAGAAGATGGCAATGATGATAATGGCGCCCAGGTCGTCGATGATCGCCAGGGTCATCAAAAACAGCTTGAGCGACACGGGTACCCGTTTGCCCAGTAGGGCCAGCACGCCAAGGGCGAAGGCGATGTCGGTGGCCGTTGGAATCGCCCAGCCAGCGAGGGCGGTCGGATTGTCGCGGTTGAGGAACCAGTAGATCAGGGCGGGGACGACCATGCCGCCGATCGCTGCCGCACCCGGCAAGACGATCTGCGAGGGTTTCGACAGCTGCCCGTCGAGAACCTCACGTTTGACTTCGAGGCCGATGAGCAGGAAGAACATGGCCATCAGGCCGTCGTTGATCCACAACAACGCCGGTTTAGCGATCTTCAGCGCCCCGATCTGGGCCACCACGGGGGTGTCCAGAAAGTCCGTATAGAGCCACGACAGCGGTGAGTTATTGAGTATCAGGGCCAGCACGGCGGCGGCGATCAATAGCAGGCCGCTGGCAGCTTCCAGCTGAAGGAAACGAGTCAAAGTATTGCGTAGAGGCACGGTCGCTCTCCATGGATCAAATCAAAAAGATGGTCCACCCTAACCGGTACTGTTAGTTGTTAAAACAAAAGTTATATTCTTTTTTGTTATATGTCGTTACAACGCATGCAACGCGTGGTCAGGCAGTGACAGGCCATATTGGACCTTAGCTGTACCTGTGCGCGATGTCGGTTTTTTCCTAAGCTTGCGACTGGTTTTTCCGAGACAAGTCGTGCCTGCCTGTACGTCAGGTTCCTCGCGTCGCATTGATCCAGTGAGAAGACATCATGAATGACCACCGCCAGTGGGCGCGTGAAGCGATCCGTATCATCGAGGCTGACTTCCAGCGCAGCGCCGACACCCATCTGATTCCACTGGCGTTGCCAGGGTTGCCGGGTATCGAGTTGTACTTCAAAGATGAGTCCAGCCACCCCACCGGCAGCCTAAAGCATCGACTCGCCCGCTCGCTGTTTCTCTACGCGCTGTGTAATGGCTGGCTCAAGCCTGGCGCCCCGGTGATCGAGGCTTCAAGTGGATCGACGGCCATTTCCGAGGCTTACTTCGCAAGGCTTTTGGGCTTGCCCTTTATTGCGGTGATGCCGGCGACCACGTCCAGAGAAAAAATCGCACAGATCGCCTTCTATGGTGGCCAGAGTCACCTGGTGGACGATCCTACGCAGATTTACGCCGAGTCCGAGCGTTTGGCCCGTGAGCATGACGGTCACTTCATCGACCAGTTCACCTACGCTGAGCGCGCCACGGATTGGCGCGCCAATAACAACATTGCCGAATCGATCTTCCAGCAGATGCGTTTCGAGCGGCATCCGGAGCCGAGCTGGCTGATTTCCAGCCCCGGCACCGGCGGCACCACCGCGACCCTGGGTCGTTACGTACGCTACCGCCAGCACTGTACCCGTGTGCTGTGTGCCGACGCCGAGCGTTCGGTGTTTTTCGACTATTACCGCAGCGGCGATGCGAGCCTGCGCCTGGATTGTGGTTCGCGGATCGAAGGTATCGGCCGGCCAAGGGTCGAAGCGTCGTTTTTGCCCAAGGTGATCGATGCGATGGTCAAAGTGCCGGATGCCCTGTCGCTGGCGGCCATGCACTACCTGGCCCAGCGATTGGGCCGACGGGTCGGCGGATCCAGCGGCACCAACCTGATCGGCGCGCTGATCGCCGCCAGGCAGATGGTGCAAGCAGGTGAGATGGGCTCGATCGTGGCAATCTTGTGTGACGGCGGTGAGCGCTATGCCACGACCTATTACGATCCGGCGTGGCTCAAGGCCCAGGGCTATGAGCTGAGTGGATTGATGGACGCCGTGGCGGCGAGTGTGGAGCGGGGTGAGGCGCTGCCGGAAAGTGTGCTCCGAGCCAATATCTGAACACTGGAAAACACTGAATTTCCTTGTGGCAGCGAGCTTGTGTGGGAGCTGGGCTTGCCCGCGATAGCATCACCTCGGTTCACCTGATAGACCGAGCTGCCTGCATCGCGGGCAAGCCCAGCTCCCACAAAGCTTCTCCCGCAGTGGGTAGGGGTCAGGCCTTGAGGCCCAGGATATCCCGCGCCACCGCCTCGGCAATCCGGATTCCATCCACGCCCGCCGAGAGAATCCCGCCCGCGTAGCCGGCGCCTTCGCCAGCCGGGAACAAGCCCTTGACGTTCAGGCTTTGCAACGTTTCGTCGCGGGTGATGCGCAGCGGCGACGAGGTGCGGGTTTCAATGCCGGTCAGCACGGCGTCATGCAGCGAGTAGCCGCGAATCTGCTTTTCGAACGCCGGCAGGGCTTCACGGATGGCTTCGATGGCGAAGTCGGGCAGGGCCAAGGCCAGGTCGCCCAAAGACACTCCCGGTTTGTAGGACGGCTCGACGCTGCCCAGCGCCGTAGACGGTTTGCCGGCAATGAAGTCGCCCACCAGTTGTGCCGGGGCTTCGTAGTTGCTGCCACCGAGCACGAAAGCGTGGGATTCCAGACGCTCCTGCAATTCGATGCCCGCCAAGGGGCCGCCCGGGTAATCCACTTCAGGCGTAATGCCCACCACGATGCCGGAGTTGGCGTTGCGCTCGTTGCGTGAATACTGGCTCATGCCGTTGGTCACGACGCGGTTCGGCTCGGAGGTGGCCGCCACTACGGTGCCGCCCGGGCACATGCAGAAGCTGTACACCGAGCGACCGTTCTTGGCGTGGTGCACCAGTTTGTAATCGGCGGCGCCAAGCTTCGGGTGGCCGGCATATTTACCCAGGCGCGCGCTGTCGATCAGCGATTGCGGGTGTTCGATGCGGAAACCCACCGAGAACGGCTTGGCTTCCATGTACACGCCGCGGCCGTGGAGCATGCGGAACGTGTCCCGGGCGCTGTGGCCCAGGGCCAGAATCACATGTTTTGAATGAATACGTTCGCCGCTGGCCAGTTCAACACCGACCAACTGGCCGTTCTCGATCAGCACATCCGTGACCCGCTGCTGAAAGCGAACTTCACCGCCCAGGGCGCGAATCTGCTCACGCATGTTTTCCACGACGCCTGTCAGACGGAACGTACCGATGTGCGGCTTGCTGACGTAGAGGATTTCTTCCGGCGCGCCGGCCTTGACGAATTCGTGCAGGACTTTGCGACCCAGGAACTTGGGATCCTTGATCTGGCTGTAGAGCTTGCCGTCGGAGAACGTCCCCGCACCGCCTTCGCCGAACTGCACGTTGGATTCGGGGTTGAGCACGCTTTTGCGCCACAGGCCCCAGGTGTCCTTGGTGCGCTGGCGCACTTCGGGGCCGCGCTCGAGGATGATCGGTTTGAAGCCCATCTGTGCCAGCAACATGGCGGCGAAGATCCCGCACGGGCCGAAGCCGACCACGATCGGCCGTTCGCTCAGGTCAGCCGGTGCCTGGCCCACCACTTTATAGCTGACATCCGGCGCCTGGTTGACGTTACGGTCATCGGCGAACTTGCGCAGCAAGCCGGCTTCATCGCGCACCGTCAGGTCGATGGTGTAGATGAAGCACAGTTCGGAGGACTTCTTACGCGCGTCGTAGCTGCGTTTGAACAGGGTGAAGTCGAGCAGGTCATCGCTGGCGATGCCCAGGCGCTGCACGATGGCTGGGCGCAGGTCTTCTTCGGGATGGTCGATCGGCAGCTTGAGTTCGGTGATTCGTAACATGACAGGATCCGGTTCGCGGGACGCACAACTGCGCCAGGGCGTGAGGCGGCGATTATAAGCCAAAAACCTTCGAATCAGTCGTTACGCGCACCGCCGAAGTAAGCGCAGCCGCGCTGGACCTGACCGTTGACCCGCAGCTCGGCGTTCATGTGTTGCACGCTGCCGGTCACGCTGTCGACGCAGCGCTGGGGAGTGACCCAAAGCTCGACCTTCTGGCCGTTGGCTTCGGTGCCGAGATTGAAGCGGCCATCGCCCAGTTGTTCTTCAACGAAAGGCACCGCCAAAGGCGGCTGGCCCTCACGTTCGAGCACCAGGCCTTTGCCGCTGGCGTTCAGATTCCACTCGGGGCCATGGCCGCTGGCGCGCAGGAGCAGCCGCTTGAAGTCGGCGTCGTCGCAAGCGCTGCCCGAACGCTCCAGGCGATACAACTGCTCAAGATTCAACTGGCTGTCGGTACCGGCCGCTGCGCTGGTGACGATATGGCCGCGCACATCGGCAAACAGTTTGCCCCGATCATCGGCCAGGCTGGCGGCCTGTTGCAGTACGCTGGTGCCGCCGCTGTCGTTGACGATGTAGCGACGCTGCTCCTGGCAGGGCTGGAACACCAGCTTGCCATCGGCCGCCGTAAGTTCGCCCTGCATGCGCATCTGCCCGGCATGGGAAACGCTCTGGGGTGGAGCGTCGAGCAACTGGCAGCCGGCGAAAAGCGGCAGGAGGGCGACAAACAGCAGGGAACGGGCGGCACGCATCATTGAGTCTCCAGACAAGTGCCGCCACGTTACGCAGACTGATCCTGCATCACAAGAGGTCAACCGACGTGAAAGGTCTGACCAGTCTGCCGGCCTTCGACACTCTTGGCGTAGGCCAATGCGACATCGGCGGCTGGTACCGGCTTATAGCCACGGAAGTACGGGGCATAGTTGTCCATGGCTTCGAGCAGCACGTTGGGACTGACCGAATTGACCCGCAAGCCCCGGGGCAATTCGATTGCCGCGGCACGCACGAAACTGTCCAGGGCACCGTTGACCATGGCCGCCGACGCACCGCTTCTGATCGGATCGTGGCTGAGCACACCAGTGGTGAAGGTGAAGGACGCACCGTCATTGGCGAATTCGCGGCCGATCAGCAGCAGGTTGACCTGGCCCATCAGTTTGTCTTTCAAACCCAGGGCGAAGCTGTCCTGCGTCATCTCGTCCAAGGGCGCAAAGGTGACGTTGCCCGCGGCGCAGACCAGTGCATCGAAGCGACCGGTTTTCTCGAACAGGGCACGGATCGAAGAGCTGTCACTGATATCCACGTGCAGGTCGCCGCTGTGACGGCCGATGCGCACAATGTCGTGACGCGGTGACAGTTCTTTATCAATGGCCGAACCGATGGTGCCGCTGGCGCCGATCAACAGGATTTTCATTAGCTGTTCCTCAATGGGCTGGATGAGATTGCAGTCTAGAGAGGTTCTTTCTCTTGATAATCGTGGTAATAGGCAACCTTTGGTTTTCAATTGGAAACAATCCGATGAGCGAAATGGACGACCTGGCGGCGTTCGCCGTGTTGATCGAGGCGGGTAGTTTCACCCTGGCGGCCCAGCAATTGGGCTGCAGCAAGGGCCAGTTGTCCAAGCGCATCAGCCTGCTGGAGAGTCGGTTTTCGGTGGTGTTGCTACAGCGCACCACGCGGCGCTTGAGTCTCACGGCAGCGGGGGCTGCGTTATTGCCCCAGGCTCAGGCGTTGTTGGTGCAGGTGCAAAGGGCGCGTCAGGCCCTGGCTCGCCTGAAGGATGACATTTCCGGGCCGGTGCGTATGACGGTTCCGGTGTCGTTGGGCGAAACCTTCTTTGAGGGTTTGCTGACGGAGTTCGCCCAGCGTTACCCCGACGTGCAGATCGAACTGGAGCTCAACAATGGCTACCGGGATCTGTCCCGTGATGGTTTCGACCTGGCGATCCGCTCCGACGCTGCCCTCGATGAGCGCCTGGTGGCGCGTCCGCTGCTGGCCTGGCATGAGCTGACCTGCGCCAGCCCGGCCTACCTCGAACACTACGGCGAACCCCTGACGCCCCAGGGCCTGGCCGAACATCGTTGCCTGCTCAACAGTCATTACAGCGGCCGCGAGGAATGGCTCTATCACCAGCAACACGAATTGTTGCGGGTGCGGGTATCGGGACCGTTCGCCAGCAATCACTACAGCCTGCTGAAAAAAGCCGCCCTGGCCAACGCCGGGATCGCCCGGTTGCCGTCCTATCTGTTGCATGAGGAATTGGCTGACGGACGTTTGCGCTGGTTACTCAGGGATTTTCAGACCCGTCGCATGCCGATGTACCTCGTGCACCCGTACCAGGGCGGTTTGCCCAAGCGCACCCAGGTGCTGGCCGATTATCTGATCGACTGGTTCAAGCGCAGTGGCGAGGCGCTGGATCGACTTCAGCGATAGCAAGGCATCACACGAACCTTGTGGGAGCGAGCCTGCTCGCGATAGCGGTGGGTCAGGCAACAATTGTGCTGAAGCTGACACTGCTATCGCGAGCAGGCTCGCTTCCACAGGAGTCCCGATCTTGATCAGCGAGCGTAGTGCCTGGCGATCAGGTGGTCGAGCGACAGCTTGCCCGGCCCGCGCGCCATCAGATAAAGCAGTACCGCCGCCCAGGTGCCATGGGTCGGATAGGCGTCGGGGTAGACGAACAGTTGAATGGTCAAGGTCATGCCCAGCAGGGCCAGGGCCGAGAAGCGTGTCGCCAGGCCAAACAGGATCAGGATCGGGAACACATGCTCGGCCACTGCCGCCAGATGCGCTGCCAGTTCTGGCGACAACAGCGGCAAGGCGTATTCGCTTTTGAACAGGGGAATGGTCGAATCGGCCAGTCGCGGCAGGCCGAGCTGGAAGGTGCCGTCGATCAGGTCGATGGCCAGGCCTTCGATTTTGGTCTGGCCGGATTTCCAGAACACCGCCGCGATGCAAAAGCGCCCAACGAAGGCGATCAGGCTGTGAGGGATTTTATCCAGCCATTCAATGGAGCGAGTGATCAGGGCGTTCATGGCAATACCTGCTCGGCTAACAGATGGGTGACGGCTTGATGGCTGATGAGCTGCGCCAGGGTGTGCTCCAGTTCCAGATCGCTGTCGCGCCTGGTTGCAGCATCAATGGCCGCGCTCAGGAAACAACCTTGCAGCAGGTCCTTGATGAAATCATGGGCGCCGGGACTGATCGCAAACACTTCCACGTCCAGGTTGTTGCGCAGCACCAGGGCGCATTGCGGCGTGAAGGGGTCGACCGGCATGACGGGCTCTTGCTGATGGGCGGCCCAGATCGCCACCACGGCGAAGGGCGATTGCAACAGGTGCAGTGACGGATGAAGGCCAACCCTCAGATGATCATGGGATGCCGGCGATGACAGCACTTGCATGACCCGTTCTGCATCCATGGGCCGGGCGTCGGCGGCGTGCCAGGCTTGCACCTGCAGGCGCTCCAGTCGGGCGACATCCGCCAGATACGGCACGCTGGCGGCGGGTTCGAAATGTTCGATGAACCCGGCAAAGTCGGCACCGTAGTCACTCATGACTGGGCTTCGCGGTGCGGCGCACTGGACGTACATTCCGGCCATGGCGCCGAAGAACTCCTCGCCCACCAGTTGCGCCACCACCGGATAGTTGTCGGCCAGGGCGTTGATCAATGAGCTGAGCACGTTGTTGCGATACACCGCGAACCGGCTCTCTGGATCGGCGCCGGTGGCGCAGGTCAAACCCTGCGGACAAGCTTTGCGCGGGTCGAGCAGGGCGGCGGCGAATTCGCTGTAGCGGCTCATGGCTGGACCCTGGCGGCGTTTAATAGTTGGTCGGCCTGACCGGCTTCGGCCAACAGCACTGCCAACGCCGGGATGTGGTTGTCGCGCTCGATCAGCGTGGCGACTGGCCCGGTCCGCGCCAGTACCGTGCGATACAAGCGCCAGACCTCGTTATCGATTGGCGCACCGTGGTCATCGATCAGCAAACGCTCGCCCAGGCTGTCGGAATCTTCGGCAAACCCGGCCAGATGAATTTCGCCGGTGGCCTGCAGGGGCAGTGCGTCGAGGTAAGCCTGGGGATCACGGCAATGGTTGATGCATGAAACGTAGACGTTGTTCACATCCAGCAGCAGTCCGCAGCCAGTGCGACGGATGACTTCACTGATGAAGTCAGGCTCGTCGAGGGTCGAGTCCTCGAACGCCAGATAAGTGGCCGGGTTTTCCAGCAGCAGTGTGCATTTGAGGCTGGACTGGACCTGATCGACGTGTTCGCAGACGCGCCTGAGCGTCGTTTCATCGTAGGCCAGGGGCAGCAGATCGTTGAGAAACACCGGGCCATGGCTGGACCAGGCCAGGTGTTCGGAAAAAGACTGGGGCTGATAGCGTTCGATCAGTGTGGCCAGGCGCTGCAAATGCGCAACATCCAGCGGCCCCTCTCCACCGATCGACAGGCCGACGCCGTGCAGTGACAGCGGATACTGTTCGCGTATCCGCCCCAGGAAGTGATGAAACGGCCCGCCGGCCACCATGTAGTTTTCCGCGTGCACTTCGAAGAAACCCAGATCCGGTCGGGTCTGGAGCACTTCACGAAAATGCTCGGTCTTGAGCCCCAACCCAGCCCTTGGCGGTAGCCGGGTATCGGTGGCGAGGGAGGGGGCTTTCGACATGGAGATTGGCCTCAGGCAGATGCGATCAAGACTTGGCTTTGAACGCTTCGAGCTGGCCGAAACCAGTCGGGGAGGTTTTGCTTTCCATGGTGGTGCAAGTGCCTTTAGGGACCGATTTCCAAGCGTTGGCCTGATAGTCCATTTTCGCGGTGCCGGCACAGGTGGTGCCAGCGCCGGCGGCGCAGTCGTTCTTGCCTTTGAGAGCGACACCGAAGCATTTTTCCATGGTGTCGTCGGCGGCATGGACAGTCGAGACGCCTGTCATGCTCAAGGCAGAGCCAAGTGCCAGGGCCAGGGCGGCGGCGGACAGGGTGCGGGTCGAAGCAGTCATGATGATTCTCCAGTTTCAGGAAATGAACCGGCGTTAGCGCCGGTCTGCTGAACTAGAGAGGGGGTAGGGGAATGCGTTACAGCAGGTTCTCGATTTTTTTTGTTTGTTTCGAAATCCATTGTGGCGAGGGGATAAATCCCCTCGCCACAACAGCATTCACTTGAGAACTGGGCAAAAAAAAACGGCCCGAAGGCCGTTTTCTCATGCAGCAACAGACTCAACCGCCCAGATACGCCTCGCGTACTTTCGGGTCGGTCAACAGCGCCTCACCCGTGCCTTGCATCACCACGCGGCCGTTCTCCAGCACGTACGCCCGGTCAGCGATTTTCAGCGCCTGGTTGGCGTTCTGCTCCACCAGGAATACCGTCACGCCATCCTTGCGCAGTTGTTCGATGATGTCGAAGATCTGCTGGATGATGATCGGCGCCAGGCCCAGGGACGGTTCGTCGAGCAGCAACAACTTGGGCTTGCTCATCAGCGCACGGCCGATGGCGAGCATTTGCTGTTCGCCGCCGGACATGGTGCCGCCGCGCTGGCTAAAGCGTTCTTTCAGGCGGGGGAAAAGGTGCAGCACCTTGTCCATTTGCTCCTGAAAATCACCCTTTTCGGTGAAAAAACCGCCCATGGCGAGGTTTTCTTCCACGGTCAGTCGGGCAAATACCCGACGGCCTTCCGGCACCACGGCGATGCTCTTGCGCATGATTTGCGAAGAGTCCTGGCCCACCAGTTCCTCACCCATGTAGCGGATGCTGCCACTGTGGGCCTGGGGCGAACCGCAGAGCGTCATCAGCAGGGTGGATTTGCCGGCACCGTTGGCACCGATCAGCGTCACGATTTCGCCCTGGCGGACTTCGACGTTGACGCTGTGCAGGGCCTGGATCTTGCCATAGAAGGTGGAAACGTTTTCGAACTGCAGCATTTACGCTTCCCCCAGGTAGGCTTTGATCACTTCAGGATTGTCGCGGATCTGTTCCGGCGAACCGTCGGCCAGCGGCGTGCCTTGGTTGATCACGACGATATGGTCGGAAATGCTCATGACCAGCTTCATGTCGTGCTCGATCAGCAGCACGGTGACATCGTGCTCCTCGCGCAGCACGCCGATCAGCGCTTTGAGGTCTTCGGTTTCCTTCGGGTTCAGGCCAGCGGCCGGTTCGTCGAGCATGAGGATCCGCGGGCGGGTCATCATGCAGCGGGCGATTTCCAGACGCCGTTGCTGACCGTAGGCCAGGGTGCCGGCGGTACGGTTGGCGAACTCCTTGAGATTGACCTTCTCCAGCCAGTACTCGGCGAACTCCATGGCCTCGCGTTCGCTCTTGCGGAACGCCGGGGTCTTGAACAGACCGGCAAAGAAGTTGGTGTTCAGGTGGCGATGCTGGGCGATCAACAGGTTCTCGACCGCCGTCATGTCCTTGAACAGCCGCACGTTCTGGAAGGTGCGCACCACACCCTTGCGGGCGATGTGGTGACCAGGCAGGCCCTGGATCGGCTCGCCGTCCAGCAGGATCGTGCCGCCGGTAGGCTGATAGAAGCCGGTCAGGCAGTTGAACACGGTGGTCTTGCCCGCGCCGTTCGGCCCGATCAATGCAACGACCTGTTTCTCTTTCACGGTCAGGGCCACGCCATTGACCGCCAGCAAGCCGCCGAAGCGCATGCTCAAGTTTTCGACTTTCAGGATCTCGCGGCTCATTTGCGCAGCTCCATGTGCGGGCGTTGCATAGGCAGCAGACCTTGAGGACGCCAGATCATCATCAGCACCATCAAGGCGCCGAACATCAACATGCGGTATTCGCTGAATTCACGCATCATTTCAGGCAACAGGATCATCACGATTGCCGCCAGGATCACACCCAGCTGCGAGCCCATCCCACCCAGCACCACGATGGCGAGGATGATCGCCGACTCGATGAAGGTGAAGGATTCCGGCGTCACCAGGCCCTGACGGGCAGCAAAGAAGCTACCGGCGAAACCGGCGAAGGCGGCACCGAGGGTGAAAGCCGAAAGCTTGATCACGGTCGGGTTCAGACCCAGGGCACGGCAGGCGATCTCGTCTTCACGCAGCGCTTCCCACGCACGGCCGATAGGCATGCGCAGCAGGCGGTTGATGACGAACAGCGCAGCCAGGGCCAGCAACAGCGCAACCAGGTAGAGGAAAATCACCTTGTTGATCGAGTTGTAGGGCAGTCCGAAGTACTCGTGGAAGGTCTGCAGACCTTCGGCGGCTTTGCGTTCGAAGGTCAGGCCGAAGAACGTTGGCTTCTCGATGTTGCTGATGCCGTTCGGGCCGCCGGTGATGTCGGTCAGGTTGCGCAGGAACAGACGGATGATCTCGCCGAAACCCAGGGTCACGATTGCCAGGTAGTCACCGCGCAAGCGCAGCACCGGGAAACCCAGCAGGAAACCGAAGGTGGCGGCCATCATCCCGGCAATTGGCAGGCAGATCCAGAAGCTCAAGCCGAAGTAATGGGACAGCAGCGCGTAGCTGTAGGCGCCGACGGCATAGAAGCCGACGTAACCCAGGTCCAGCAGACCGGCCAGCCCTACCACGATGTTCAGGCCCAGGCCCAGCATCACGTAGATCAGGATCAGGGTGGCGATGTCCACCGCACCGCGAGAGCCGAAAAACGGCCAGACCAACGCGATGACGATCAGGCCCAGGATGATCCAGCGCTGGGTAGTCGGCAGGGTCAGGAAGTTGCTGGCCTTGGCCGGGACTATCGGAAGGCCTGGCGAGGCCTTCCAGGCGGCGCTGATCTGCGTGCTGAACAACACCCGCAGGAACATCAGCACCGAACACACGGCGATGGTCGCCAGGATGGCGGGGCTGGTGCCGTGCACTTCTAGGTCGATGCCCACGATGGTCAGTTTCAGGCCGAGTACCGGGTACGCGACCGCCCAGACCAACAGCGCGCTGAAGAGCGCCGATTTAAGATGTTTAGTCATACCTTCTCAACCTCCGGACGGCCCAGGATGCCGGTCGGCCGGAACAGCAGCACCAGAACCAACAAGCCGAACGCCACGACGTCCTTGTATTGATCGCCGAAGATGTCGGCACCAAAGGCTTCCGCCACGCCCAGCACCAGCCCGCCGAGCATGGCTCCGGGGATGCTGCCGATGCCGCCCAGTACCGCAGCGGTGAAGGCCTTCAGGCCCACGAGGAAACCGGCGTTGGGGTTGATCACGCCGTATTGCATGCTCAGCAGCACGGCGGCGATGGCCGCCAGGGCCGCGCCGATGACGAAGGTCAGGGCAATGATGTTGTTGGTGTTGATGCCCAGCAGGTTGGCCATCTTGATGTCCTCGGCGCAGGCGCGGCAGGCGCGGCCCAGGCGGGAACGGGAGATGAACAGCGTCAGGCCGAGCATGGCGACCAGGGTCACCACGAACACCACGATTTGCATGTAGGAAATCAGCACTTCCTGTGCCCCCCCTGGCCCGAAGGTAAAGTTACCCGGAATCAGGTTGGGAATGGATTTGTCCTTGGAGTCTTGCGACAGCAGAACGGTGTTCTGCAGGAAGATCGACATGCCGATGGCCGAAATCAGCGGGATCAGACGGTTGCTGCCGCGCAAGGGGCGGTAGGCGATCCGTTCGATGCTGTAGCCATAGGAACTGGTCACCACGATGCTCGCGATGAACGCCGCGGTCATTAACAGCGGGACACTGTCGAGTCCCATCATGGCCAGCCCGGCGATGGCGATGAACGCCACGTAGGAGCCGATCATGTACACCTCGCCGTGGGCGAAGTTGATCATTCCAATGATGCCGTAAACCATCGTATAGCCGATGGCGATCAGGGCATACGTGCTGCCAACGGTCAGGCCGTTAACCAGCTGTTGGAAGAAGTGATAGATGTCAGGCATTACAGCGCTCCTAAAAACCTGATACGCATTTCACTGGTGGAGTCATTTTCCCGCCCGGCCCCGTGGATCTGCATCCACTTCGAGCACGAGGTTTGCCAGCGAACCGCTGATGACGGTTTTGAGATTTTCAGGTGGGGAGACTGGCGGATCACGCCAGCGCGGCCCAATACATTTAAAACAAAGCCCACGGCACGCCGTGGGCTTTATTGGCAGTCAGTCAGGCCAGGCCTTACTGAGGCGAAGCTTCGGTTTTAGGTTTGCCGAAATGCCACTGGTAAACCACAAACTTGAAGTCCTTCAGGTCGCCCTTGTCGTCGAAGCTCAGGTCACCGGTCGGGGTCTTGAAAGTACCGGCGTGGATGGCTTCAGCCACTTTTTCCGGGTCTTCGCTCTTGGCTTCGGTGATGGCCTGGGCAATCACTTGAACGGCCGAGTAGGACGGGAACACGAACGGACCGCTCGGGTCTTCCTTCTTGGCTTTGAACGCGTCAGCCAGGGCGATGTTGGCCGGATCCTGGTCGAAGGATTTCGGCAGGGTCACCAGCAAACCTTCGGAAGCTTCCTTGGCGATCTGCGAGATCGAGTCGTTACCCACGCCTTCCGGACCCATGAACTTGGCGTTCAGGCCTTTTTCCTGGGATTGACGCAGGATCAGGCCCAGCTCCGGGTGGTAGCCGCCGTAGTAGACGAAGTCGACGTTGGCTTGCTTGAGCTTGGCGATCATCGAGGAGAAGTCTTTGTCGCCGGCGTTCACGCCTTCGAACACGGCGACTTTAACGCCTTTCTTCTCAAGGGTCGTTTTCACGGCACTGGCGATACCTTCGCCGTATTGCTGCTTGTCGTGCAGGACCGCAACGACTTTCGGCTTGACGTGGTCGGCAATGTAGTTACCGGCGGCAGGGCCCTGGGCGCTGTCCAGGCCGATGGTGCGGAAGATCATCTTGTAGCCGCGAGCGGTGATGTCCGGGCTGGTAGCGGCTGGCGTGATCATGATCACGCCTTCGTCTTCATAGATGTCCGAAGCCGGTTGGGTGGAGCTGGAGCACAGGTGGCCGACCACGAACTTGACGCCGTCGTTGACGACTTTGTTCGCCACCGCGACTGCTTGTTTTGGATCACAGGCGTCATCGTATTCAACGGCGACCAGTTGTTTGCCGTTGACGCCGCCCTTGGCGTTGATCTGCTCGATGGCCATTTTGGAGCCACTGAATTGCATGTCGCCGTACTGGGCTACGGGGCCGGTTTTTGGGCCGGCGATGCCGATCTTGATGGTGTCGGCGGCGAACGAATGGCTGGCAACCCCGGCCAGAACCATAGCGGCAAACAGTTTGGAAATCTGCTTAGTAGCCTTAGTCATAGTGCTCCACTCATGCTGTTGTAGTTTTTATAGTCCTGGCGCCGAAGCAGCAGAACCGGGTCAGATATCTTGGATATCCTCGCGGAAAATGCCCCCGGCAACTGTACCGGTACAGTGTAGAGCGCCGATTGTTGGCAAGGGAAGCTGGCGCTTGGGGGCAAAACCTGAGGGTGTCGCTTAATTGAAAGAAAAAGACAGAATGGCGGCGGGGTTCGTCCGGACAAATCGGCAATCCCTGGCTTTCCTGCGCTTTCCAATCGGTACTCCAATTGCTACCGGGTTTTTCTGCCAGACCACCGACGTTATCATTCGCGCCGATTTCTTTTCCGGACAGCTCCCATGAATCAAGAACCTAGCACCCTCTATGCCAAACTGCTTGGTGAAACCGCATCCATCACCTGGAAGGAGCTGGAGCCGTTCTTTGCCAAGGGTGCCCTATTGTGGGTCGACCCGGCCCTGGATCTGATCGCCGCGGCCGAGGCCGTTGCCCAGGACGAAGGTACCAAAGTCGCCGCCTGGCTGGCTGCCGACCAGTTGGCCAAGCTGTCTGAAACGCGGGCGCTGGACTTTTTCGAACGCGATCCGCAGCTATGGGCGGTAGTGGTTTCACCGTGGATTATGGTCCAGGAAAGGGCATCGGTTTGATGCCTGCACCAAGTTGGTTCGTATTTTCTGCAGAGTAAAAGTGTGTAGGTGAGTAGCGTGATGGCATCCTGCCGTGGTGAAACGCCACAGCGGAGGGTGACGTATACGTAACGGGAACAGTTTATTGGGCAGCCGGTGGGCTGCTTAATTGTTTCTGAATGTTGATTTTGTGTTGTGGTCAAGGCCGCCAATCGCGAGCAGGCTCGCTCCCACATTAATCGCGTTCTTTCTGAGAAACGCGGTTCACTGTGGGAGCGAGCCTGCTCGCGATTGGCGCGACGCGGTCCTGCGCCAGCCTCAATAAGTCTTGCCCGTATGGTTATTCAGGGAAATAACCTTGGTCTTGCCGATGCGGTGACGGTAGATCTCACGCAAATACTTGATCGCCTTTTTCACGCAGTCGCGGGACAGGCGGATGTCATTGATCGAGACAAACTTGTCTTTGTCGCTGATCAGCTCGCGGTATTTCTTCTCGTACATCGGCTTGATCGCGTACCAGTTGGTGTCGAGGATCTTCGCCGGGTTTTCGAACTCGTTGAGCAGATCGTCGATGCGCTCTTCGTCGAAGTCTTCGTTGATGATGAAGTCCAGGATCGAGTTGTCCAGGGTGTCATCGAAGCGATACGGGGTGCGGGCAAAACAGCGCTTGATGAACGCCACGATCAGGGTCAGGAAGTCATCCGACAGGCAGGGGCTCTTGGCGATCAGGGTGGTCAGCGACAGGTTGGCCGAGGCACCGATCACCAGCGCGTAACGCTTGAGGGTGGTGTTGGGGAACAGGCTGTTGAGGTGGGTCTTGAGCCGGTTCAGGTCCATGTAGGACAGCTTGTAGTCCTTGGGCAACGAGACGATCGACACCACCGACGAGCAGTTCTTGAAGAAGTGCAGGTCATGCAGGGCCGCGGCGTCGTAGCCGGAATTCTTGTACTGCTCCAGCGAGGCGCGGTAGCGCTTGGATTCGATCGGCAACAGGCTGATGCCTTCGATGGCCTGGGTGACTTTGTTGAAGTGCGGCAGGTCGATGGAGCGGAAGAACAGGTCGTCGATGTTCAGGCGCGGCGGCTCCTTCTCGAACACCTTGAACTTGTCGCCGCTGGGCGCTGGGGTTTCCGGAACGACGGACTCGGCGTAGGCAATCGCCACCGGGCCGGCCAGGCTCATGAACAGGTCGTTGGCGTCCAGGCGAATGGTTTCGCCAATGTCGATGCCGGCGCGACGGAAGTAGTTCTGGTCGTAGTCGGTGGTCACTGCCTGGGCGGTCAGGATGTTGAAGATCTGCTGGGAGATGTACTGGTTGGCGTGCTTCTCCATGGCATTGACATCGATGTTCTGGATGTTGCCGTCATCGCTCTCTTCGGCGTAGCGCATGATGTCGTTGGAGATCAGCATCATCGCGTTCCAGGGCCGGATGCGGCCCATCACGCTGGCTTCGCTGCTGTCTTCGTTGGCGAAGTTGTACGAGAAATCCCATTCTTCCGACAGGTACTTGCACAGCAGGCGTCCGGCGTTGATGTGCAGCGCCTCGGACATTTCGCTGCGGTGATCGGAAATGTTAGGCAGTACGCAAATGCCGCTGGTGAAGATCGGCTCGAAGACGAAGGAATGACCGCTCTTGCTGTCGTGTTCGTCCATCGGCTTGGTGTCGAACGTCTTGTTCATGTACGAGTACTGCTGAGCCAGGCCGAACTCCGAGGCCATGCCCGAACCGGTACCGCCACCGGCACTGAAGATCGAGAAGTACAGGCGCGACTGGTTGGCCTTGATGCCGCAGCTGTCGATCAGGTACGAGTGGATCATCTTCCAGTCGGGGCTGGAGAAACGCTGGGTGTCCTTGTTCAGGATGATCTTGGCCAGGTACTGGCCCAGGATCGGCGCGTTACCGGCGCCCCCGGCATGGACTTCCGACAGGTCCATGATTTTCATTTTGCTGTAGTCGCGCAAAAAGCCGCTTTTTTCGCCTTTGCGCGAAAAACGGATGCGTCCGGCGATGTCCTTGTCCAGGTCGCCGAGCATCACCAGCGGCTCAACCAAAAACACCGGCTTGCTCACCTTGCTGGTGCCCAGGCGCAAATTGTTGCGGATCCACTGCGCCGGGCTGTAACCCTTGTCGCTGTAGCCCTTGTCTTCGGCATTGAATTCGTTGAGGTAGAACTTGCGGGCGTTGTACACCAGCTCGGCTACGTCCAGGGCGATGTTGGAGCCACAGCGACCCAGGCCGATCAGGCATACGGACGGGAACTCCTGCTGATCGCGTTCGCTTTCGTCGTCCACCAGGTGCGGCGGGCGCGGGAACACGCTGTCACGCAGGCCGTCGAGGTTGTCGAGGATGCGGTCGGTGTTGGTTTCGGTGAAATACAGATACTGCTGAGTCGACAGGGAACGTGAGCGCCTCGGCGGCTTCGGGGTTTCAGGACCGTTGGCGGCCGGGCTCAACGTAAGATCGGATACTGCAGTGGCTGTTTTTTTAGAGGTCATTGTGCGCCATATGCCTGAACTGGTCGGTTCGATGACCACTGTCATCAAACCATCGCGGATGGGAGCTCGCGTCCTTGACGGCGCGAAGGTCGGCCCAAGCGTTCAGGGGGGGCAGCCTGAGCAGCGCTCGGGAAAATCTTTCCTGATAGGTTGAATCGGCCATCGGAAGGCGATCTTTAGTCGAAATAAGGCAAAATGATGTCAATTGCTTCAGGGAATTGACCATAGTCACTAAACACGCCGCCCGCCATGGCCGGGTATCAGTCATGCGAATGATTGGAGACAGTCTGCGCGCCGCTGTCTAGATTGCAGACTCCGGGTTCGGATGCCTCGCCGTGCCCCATAACAATAAAGAGACGGACCCATGCAGAACTCGACCCAAGCGGCGAATGCCTGGCGCATTCTGTTCCTGCTGTTCCTGGCCAACCTGTTCAACTTCTTTGACCGCACCATCCCGGCGATCATCATCGAGCCGATCCGTATGGAGTGGAGCCTCAGCGACTTCCAGATCGGCATCATCGGCACCGCCTTCACCATCGTTTACGCCATCGCCGGGCTGCCGCTGGGGCGCATGGCCGATACCGGTTCGCGCAGCAAGTTGATGGGCTGGGGCCTGGCGACCTGGAGCGGGCTGACGGCGGTCAATGGCTTGGTGGGCAGTTTCTGGGCGTTTCTGGTGGTACGCATGGGCGTGGGGATCGGTGAAGCCAGTTACGCGCCAGCGGCCAACTCGCTGATCGGTGATCTGTTTCCGGCCCACCGTCGGGCGCGGGCCATGGGCATTTTCATGCTGGGCCTGCCGATCGGTCTGCTGCTGGCGTTCTTCACCATCGGGGCGATGGTCAAGGCCTTCGACAGCTGGCGCGCGCCGTTCTTTATCGCGGCGGTGCCGGGGCTGGTGCTGGCGGTGTTCATGTTTTTCATCAAGGAGCCCAAGCGCGGCGCGGCGGAAGCGGTGCAGATCTCCCAGGAAAAAATCGACAAGCCGATCCGTCGGGTGCTGGCGATTCCTACTTTTCTGTGGCTGGTGTTGGCGGGGCTGTGTTTCAACTTCGCCACCTATGCCTGCAACTCGTTCCTGGTACCCATGTTACAGCGCTATTTCCTGATGCCGCTGCACGACGCGGCGGTTGCCACCGGGATCATGGTGGGCGTGACCGGGCTGTTCGGGTTGACCCTGGGCGGCTGGATTGCCGACAAGATTCATCAACGGGTGCCCAACGGACGCCTGCTGTTCGCCGCGTTCAGCCTGGTGATCTCCACGGCCACCACCGCTTGGGCGTTGTATGCCGGACGGATTGAAATTGGTGTGTTCGTTGCGGTGTTCAGTGTCGGCTGGCTGTTTGCCTATACCTTTTATACGTGCGTATACACGGCGATCCAGGACGTAGTCGAACCGCGTCTGCGGGCCACGGCGATGGCGTTGTTCTTTGCCGGGTTGTATCTGTTGGGCGGAGGCATGGGGCCGGTGGTGGTGGGTGGCTTGTCTGACTACTTTGCCCATGCGGCCATGGCCGCGACCGGCGCCTCGCAGATGACCGAGGCGTTCAAGGCCATTGGTTTGCATGACGCGATGTTCCTGATTCCGGTGGCGCTGTTCCTGACCATGGTGTTCCTGTTCCTGGCGTCGCGCTGTTTCGTGCGCGATGCCAAGCGGATGAAGGATGGGATGAGTGGGGTGGCGCCGCTGGAGGGAGTGGTGGCGCCGGCTTGAAGAGATTTTGTGGCAATGATGCTTTTGTGGCGAGGGAGCTTGCTCCCGCTGGGCTGCGAAGCGGCCCCAAAAATGTTGCGGTCGCTGCGCAACCGAGCGGGAGCAAGCTCCCTCGCCACAGAGATCGTGTGTTACAGGTTATTGAGCCTTGTCATCCCGCCCACGCAACACGCGATTGGGCATCGCCACTGCCGCCGCCAGCCCCAACAACGACACCGCGGCGCTGATCAGCAACAAATGCCGGAACGTCGTCTGCAATTGCTGACGCAAGGCGTGTTGTGCTTCGCCGGGGGCAGCGTTCAATCCATCCAGCAAAACATTGCCGGAATGCCCTTCACCCAACGGCGACGAACCGGCGAATTGGGCAACGCTTGAGTCCTGCAGCAAGGCCAGCAGCAACGCCGACATCAGCGCTACACCCACGGCGCCGCCGAGGGAGCGGAACAGGTTGGTGGTGCTGGTGGCGACCCCGATGTCCTGTTGTTGCACCGAATTTTGCGACCCCACCAGCGAAGTCGGGAACTGCATGCCGGAAGCGATACCGCTGAGCAGCATGAACAGGCTGCTGAGCCAGAACGCGTCGGGCGGGGTGAAGGCCATGCCGAGGATCGCAAACGGGAAGAGCAGGGCGCCGCTGAGGATCATCGGTTGGTAGTGGCCAGTGATCGAGGTACGGCGTCCGGCGAAATAAGCACCTATGGGCAACCCCATCGCCAGCGGCAACAAGTGCAACGCTGCGCTGTCGGCGCCAGCCCCGGTCACGCTCTGATAGCGCAACGGCACCAGCACGGTCAGGGAAATCGCCTGGAAACTGGTGAAAAACACCGTGCACCAGCACAACACGGCGTTGCGGTTGACGAACAGGTGCATCGGTAACAACGGTTCCCGAGCCCGGCGCTCCTGCCAGATGAACACTGACAATGCCACCACGGCGCAACCCAGCAGCCCCAGTACCTCTCTGCTGTGCCAGGCGTGGCCCTGGCCAACCTCGGTGATGCCCAGCAGCAGCGCGGTCAGGCCGATGATCAACAGCACGGTGCCCAGGTAATCGATGATCGGCTTACGGTGCGGCACCGGCAACCCGACGAGGGTGCGCCGGGCAATCAGCCAGGCCCCCAGGCCCAAGGGCAGGTTGATCAGGAACACCCAGCGCCACGACAGGTACTCGGTCATGTAGCCGCCCAATACCGGCCCCGCCACACTGGCCAGCGCATACATGCTGCTGAAATAGCCCTGATAACGGCCACGTTCGCGGGGCGGCACGATGTCGCCGATGATCGCCTGGCTCACCGAGATCATCCCGCCGGCGCCGATGCCCTGGAAAATGCGCGCCAGCACCAGTTGCTCCATGTTTTGCGCCAGCCCACAGAACAGTGAGGCCAGGGTGAACAGCCCCATGCCGAACAGCATCAACGGCCGCCGACCGTAGAGGTCACCGAGCTTGCCGTAGATCGGCACCGCCACGGTCATGGCGACCATGTAGCCGGAAATCACCCAGGCCAGCAGGCCGACATCACCCAATTGGGCGGAAATGGCCGGCATCGAGACGGCGACGATGGTCTGGTCCAATGCGCCGAGAAAAATCGCCAGCATCAGGGCCACCAGCACACTACGGATGGCAGGCTGTGGGGCTTGGGAGGTATGGAGTTGAGTCAAGGCAGAACCTGCGGGCATCACGCCTGGGGGGCGAATAGGACTGAGCCCGCAGTTTAAGTCGATAGCCGGCTATTCGATAGCCTCGTAAGGAAGTCCGACGTAGTTTTCCGCGATGGTTTTTCGACCCGCCTCGGAGTCGACGAAATATTCCAGCTCCGCTTCGCTGATGCGCTGGTTGAAGGCGTCGTCGTCGAAGCGGTGCAGCATGGACGTCATCCACCAGGAGAAACGCTCGGCTTTCCACACCCGTCGCAGGCAAATGGCGGAATATTTTTCCAGCAAGTCCGTACGGCCGTCGCGATAGACCTTGAGCAGAATGTTGAACAGCGTGCTGACGTCGCTGGCCGCCAGGTTCAGCCCCTTGGCGCCGGTGGGCGGAACGATGTGGGCCGCGTCCCCCACCAGGAACATCCGTCCATACTGCATTGGCTCGACCACGAAGCTGCGCAGCGGCGCGATGCTTTTCTCGATGGAGGGACCTGTCACCAGGGCTTGGGCCAGGTCGGCTGGCAGGCGGTTTTTCAGTTCAGACCAGAAGCGCTCGTCCGGCCAATCGGCCACTTGCTCCTCGGCGGGCACTTGCAGGTAATAACGGGTGCGAGTCTTGGAACGCATGCTGCACAGGGCAAAACCGCGTTCGTGACGGGCGTAGACCAACTCCTCGTGAACCGGTGGGGTGTCGGCCAGGATGCCGAGCCAGCCAAACGGGTAGACCCGCTCGAAGACCTTGAGTTTTTCCGCGGGGATCGACTGGCGCGCCACACCATGGAAACCGTCACAACCGGCAATGTAGTCGCAGTCCAGGCGCCAGGTTTGCCCTTGGTGCTCGAAGGTCACGAAGGGGTTGTCGGTCTGCATGTCGTGGGGCTGGGCATCGCCGACCTGATAAAGCGTGCGGGCGCCGGCGGCTTCTCGGGCGGCCATCAGGTCGCGGGTGACTTCGGTCTGGCCGTAGATCATGACGTTTTTACCGCCAGTCAGCCCCTTCAGATCGATGTGCACCCGACGACCGTTGAGCGCCAGCTCAAAGCCGTCATGGGGCAGTCCCTCGGCGTCCATGCGCTGGCCGACGCCGGCCTGGCGCAGCAGTTGGGCCATGCCTTGCTCCAGCACACCGGCGCGGATGCGGCTCAGCACATAGTCCGGGGTCTGGCGTTCGAGGATCACCGTGTCAATTCCAGCGTTGTGCAACAACTGGCCGAGCAGCAGCCCAGAAGGGCCGGCACCGATAATGGCAACTTGGGTCTTGAGGGTTTTCATTGTTGTTATGACTCGCACGAAGCACCTGACCAGGGTCGGTGTTGATTGGGGTGCTTGCATTTTTCGCTTGCGGACCTGTCAATTGAAGGGGAAAACTGAGCCGATACCTGTACTTTCTACCAATCGGTGCGATTATCGCCCGCAACCCAGGCCGATCCTCGTGATGAAAAAAACAGACCTGCCTTCAATCCCGGTATTCAAGCTCTACGGCGAGAGCCAGGATTGGCCGACTCCGGACCTGCTGCACTGTGAAACCATTTCCAAGCGCAGCCGAGAGCACCAATGGGAGATCAAACCCCATCGGCACGCCGATCTCTGTCAGTTGTTGTTTGTCTTCAAGGGCCAGGCGGAGCTGGAAATCGAAGGCCAGCGCACCCGGCTTGACGAGCCGGCGGTGCAGATCCTGCCGCCGTTGTCGGTGCATGGCTTCCGTTTTTCCGAGGATGTGCAGGGTTACGTGGTGACCCTGGCCGCACCGCTGGTGACGCACCTGCAATCGCAGCTGGGTCATTCGGTCAACGTGCTGGCCCAGGCCGAAAGCTACCCGGCCCTGGAAGATGCCGAGTACCTCAATAGCCTGTTCAGCGCCCTGCAGGCTGAATACGGTGGGCATCAGCCGGCCCGGGAAATGCTGATGCATGCCTTGGTCAGCGTGATCATGGTCTGGGTCAGTCGTCAGGTGATGCAGCGGCGCACGCAGGCCCAGCGCCCACAACGCGCGCGGGAGTACCTCAACGGGTTCATTCAGTTGGTGGAAGAAACCTATCGCCAGCATGTCAAGGTCGAAGACCTGGCCCATCGTCTGGGCATCTCCGTGTCGCACCTCAACGGCACCTGTCGGGAACTGGCGGGGCAGCCGGCCCTGCAGATCATGCATGAGCGCCAGCTGCTGGAGGCCAAACGGCTGCTGACGTACACCGGCATGACGATCTACGAGATCTCTGAAATGCTCGGCTTTTCCGACCCGACCAATTTCACCCGGTTGTTTCGCCGGCGGGTTGGCATCTCTCCCAAGGCATTCCGGGACCGGCTCAAGACCGATCAACCGGACGACTGAACACGCCTCAGCGCAAGGCGTTCAGGGTCGCGGTGTGAGGAATGCAGCGTTCGAAGTTGCAACTGGCGTATTCACGCGGCAGTTGCCTGGTCTGTTCGACCCGATAGGCCGCCGTGCCATACAGCGCAAGCGTGGCGGTGCAGGTGACAAAAATGGTGAGGCGTCTTTTTGTTTTGATGTTCATGGCGATGACCTCTGAACGAATACCCGTGGGTACTACTTTCAGCATAGGTCAGCCGTAGCGGGTTGCCAGCCAGTCAGTGGTTTGATGTAACCGATATTCAGGACGCTGATAACCCTTTGTGGGAGCGGGCTTGCTCGCGAATGCGGTGGGTCAGCCCCCATTGATGTTGACTGTTGCACCGCTATCGCGAGCAGGCTCGCTCCCACAGGGAATTGGGGGCTTTGAACCAGGTTACTCCAGGTGTTCAGGCTTCATCGGGTCGCCCGGCTTGACGTCCAGTTGCTTGCGCACGTCTTCGAACATCTCGTCGTAGTACTTGTGCATCGAGCCGATGCTGGCGGTCTTGGGCAGGCCGTATTTCTGGGCGATGCGCGTGGCATGGCGGGCGAAGTCGAAGGCTTGGTCCTTGGCCAGGAAAAATTCTTCGTCCACAGGCTTGTCTTCAACGGTGCCATGCACCCGGAACGACATGCCCGTGCCCTCTTTTTTGTTCTGGTCGACCTTATAGTCGATGCACAGGTTATAGCTGAAATCATCCTTGTTCAGTGCATGGCGTTCCATGTGCAGGTGACCGGGTTCGAACATGGCCATAAACGACTCTCCTTCGAAGGCGTGGGTGTAGGGCAGACCGTGAATCTGCCCCGCAAGTTTCCTGTTATCGATAAGCGATGCCAAGTTGGGCCGTGCTGATGCGGGTGCCGGCGGTGCCTTGGACGATCGCTTCGATGTCCGAGAGTGAGCCGATCACCGCGACCTTGCCAGTGTTGCGGGCAAATTCGCAGGCGGCCTGGACTTTCGGCCCCATGGAACCGGCGGCGAACCCCAGCTTGTCCATTTCATCGGGGTGGGCCTGGGCAATGGCTTTCTGGGTCGGCTTGCCGAAATCGACGAACGCGGCGTTGACATCGGTGGCAATCACCAACAGATCGCTTTCCAGTTGTTCAGCCAGCAGCGCCGAGCACAAGTCTTTGTCGATCACCGCTTCCACGCCCCGTAGCTTGCCGTCGGCGTCGTACATCGTCGGGATACCACCCCCGCCAGCGCAGATCACGATGCTGCCTTTTTCCAGCAGCCACTTGATCGGGCGGATTTCGAAGATGCGCTTGGGGCGAGGGCTGGCGACCACGCGGCGGAACTTGTCACCATCCGGGGCGATGGACCAGCCTTTTTCAGCCGCGAGTTTTTCCGCCTCAGCCTTTGTGTAGACCGGGCCAATGGGCTTGGTGGGGTTCTGGAAGCCTGGGTCGTTGGCGTCCACTTCGACCTGGGTCAACAACGTGGCGAACGGCACTTCGAAGTCCAGCAGGTTGCCCAGTTCCTGTTCGATGATGTAACCGATCATGCCCTCGGTCTCGGCGCCGAGCACGTCCAGCGGATACGGCGAGACCGAGGTGTAGGCCGCGGCCTGCAGCGACAACAGGCCGACCTGGGGGCCATTGCCGTGGGCGATGACCAGCTCGTTGCCGGGGTGGATTTTGGCGATCTGTTCGGTCGCCGTGCGGATGTTGCTGCGTTGGTTGTCGGCGGTCATGGGTTCACCCCGACGCAGAAGGGCGTTGCCGCCCAGGGCTACGACGATGCGCATAATGCTGTCCTCTGACAGAAAAAATAATGGACGACTCGGCCCCCTTGTGGGAGCTGGCCTGTGGGAGCATGGCTTGCCCGCGATGGCATCGCCTGGTCCATCAGCTACACCCAGGTGCCTGCATCGCGGGCAAGCCTTGCTACCACAGTTCTGCTCCAGAACGCGCGAGTTGCCTGAGGTTCTAGATATCCGCCAGCGCCGACACCAGGATCGCCTTGATGGTATGCATGCGGTTTTCCGCTTGCTCGAAGGCGATGTTGGCCGGGGATTCGAACACCTCCTCGGTCACTTCCACGCCATTGGCCAGGTTCGGATAGCGCGCGGCGATGTCCTTGCCGACCTTGGTTTCGCTGTTATGGAACGCCGGCAGGCAGTGCATGAATTTCACCCGCGGGTTGCCCGAGGCCTTCATCATTTGCGCGTTGACCTGGTAGGGCAGCAGTTGCTCGATGCGCTCGTCCCAGGCTTCCACCGGCTCGCCCATGGAGACCCAGATGTCAGTGTGGATGAAGTCCACACCCTTGACGGCTTCCTTCGGGTCCTCGGTGATGGTGATGCGTGCGCCGCTTTCGGCGGCGAAGGTCTGGCACTGGTCGATGAAATCCTGGTGCGGCCACAGGGCCTTTGGCGCACCGATGCGTACGTCCATGCCCAGTTTGGCGCCGATCATCAGCAGCGAATTGCCCATGTTATAGCGGGCATCGCCCAAGTAGGCGTAGCTGATGTCGTGCAGCGGCTTGTCGCTGTGCTCGCGCATGGTCAGGGTGTCGGCGATCATTTGAGTGGGGTGGAATTCAGCGGTCAGGCCGTTGAACACCGGCACGCCGGCGAATTTGGCCAGCTCCTCGACGATCTCCTGCTCGAAGCCGCGATACTCGATGGCGTCGAACATCCGTCCCAGCACCCGGGCGGTGTCTTTCATGCTTTCCTTGTGGCCGATCTGCGACGACACCGGGTCGATGTAGGTGACGTGGGCGCCCTGGTCATGGGCCGCGACTTCGAAGGCGCAGCGGGTGCGGGTCGAGGTTTTCTCGAAGATCAGCGCGATGTTCTTGCCCTTGAGGTGTGGCTGCTCGGTGCCGGTGTACTTGGCACGCTTGAGGTCGCGGGACAGGTCCAGCAGATAGTGCAGTTCGCGGTTGGTGTGGTGCATCAAGCTCAGCAGGCTGCGGTTGCGCATGTTGAAAGCCATGATTTGGATCTCCTTGGGTTTCGGTTATCCCCTGGGCCGGTATTGGGTGAATACCGGCCCAGGCTCAAAGGTCAGTAGTCGATCGGGTCGCGAATGATCGGGCAGGTCATGCAGTGACCACCGCCCCGGCCGCGGCCCAGTTCGCTGGCGCTGATGGTAATGACTTCCACCCCGGCCTTGCGCAGCAGGGTGTTGGTGTAGGTGTTGCGGTCGTAGCCGATCACCACGCCCGGTTCCAGGGCCACCACGTTATTGCCGTCGTCCCATTGTTCGCGTTCGGCGGCAAAGCTGTTGCCGCCGGTTTCCACCACCCGCAGCGCCGGCAGCTTGAGGGCCGTGGCGACGGTGTCGAGGAAGCTGCCTTCTTCGCGACGTATATCGATGCCGCCGGGCTTGCTCTCGTCTGGGCGCAGGGAGAAGGCGACGATCTGGCTCACCACTTCCGGGAAAACCGTCACCAGGTCGCGATCGCAGAAGCTGAACACGGTGTCCAGGTGCATGGCGGCGCGGGATTTCGGCAAGCCGGCGACGATCACCCGTTCCACGGCCTTGTGCTTGAACAGGTTCAGCGCCAGTTGACCGATGGCCTGGCGCGACGAGCGTTCGCCCATGCCAATCAGCACGACGCCGTTGCCAATGGGCATCACGTCGCCGCCTTCGAGGGTCGCGTTGCCGTGATCCTGGTCCGGGTCGCCGTACCAGATCTGGAAGTCAGCCTGGGTGAACTCCGGGTGGAACTTGTAGATGGCGCTCGCCAGCAGGGTTTCCTGGCGGCGTGCCGGCCAGTACATCGGGTTCAGGGTCACGCCGCCGTAGATCCAGCAAGTGGTGTCGCGGGTGAACTGGGTGTTGGGCAGCGGCGGCAGGATGAAACTTGAGTGCCCGAGAAAGTCGCGGAACATCTGGATGGTTTTGCCGCCGAAGCTGTCCGGCAGGTCATCGGCCGAGACGCCGCCGATCAGGAATTCGGCGATATGGCGTGGCTCCAGGCTGCGCAGCCAGGAACCGACTTCATTCACCAGGCCCAGGCCCACCGAGTTGGCGGTGATCTTGCGCTGCAGGATCCAGTCCAGGGCTTCGGGGATGGCGACGATGTCGGTCAGCAGGTTGTGCATTTCCAGCACGTCGATGTCACGCTCGCGCATCTTGGTGACGAAATCGAAATGATCGCGCTTGGCCTGGTTGACCCAGATCACGTCGTCGAAAAGCAGCTCGTCGCAGTTGTTCGGGGTCAGCCGCTGATGGGCCAGGCCTGGGGAACACACCATGACTTTACGTAATTTACCGGCTTCGGAATGAACGCCGTATTTCACTTTTTCCGTGGTCATTACAAATCCTCCAGTTAAGACAATCAGCCAGCTACAAGGTCAGGAAGCCGTCGTAGAGCCCATAGGCGGCCATCAGGGCGCCTGCGATCACTGCGGCGAAAATCAGCTTCTCGACAGAGGTGAAAATCGGTTTGCCCAGCTCGCGCTTGGCCTTGGCGAACAGGATCGCGCCGGGGGCGTAGAGCAGGGCGGAGAGCAGCAGGTATTTGATCCCGCCGGCATACAGCAGCCACACCGCGTAGATCAGGGCGATAGCCGCCACGGTCAGATCCTTGCGGCGGTCGGCCAGGGCGTTTTCGTAGGTCTCGCCGCGTACCGCCAACAGCACGGCGTAAGCCGCCGACCACAGGTAGGGCACCAGGATCATCGAGGTGGCGAGGTAGATCAGTGACAGGTAAGTGCTGGCCGAGAACAAAGTGATGATCAGGAACAGCTGGACCATCGCATTGGTCAGCCACAGGGCGTTGGCCGGTACGTGGTTGGCGTTCTCCCGGCGCAGGAACTCGGGCATGGTGTGGTCCTTGGCCGCGGCGAACATGATCTCGGCGCACAGCAGCACCCAGGACAGCAGGGCACCGAGCAGCGAGATGATCAGGCCGACGCTGATCAGCACCGCGCCCCAATGGCCGACGACGTGCTCCAGCACGGCGGCCATGGACGGGTTCTGCAACTTTGCAAGTTCAGGCTGGGTCATGATGCCCAGGGACAGCACGTTCACCAGTACCAGGAACAGCAGCACGGTGATGAAACCGATCACGGTCGCCTTGCCTACGTCTGTGCGTTTCTCGGCACGGGCGGAAAATATGCTTGCCCCTTCAATGCCGATGAACACCCACACGGTGACCAGCATCATGTTGCGCACCTGATTCATCACGCTGCCCAGGTCCGGGTTCTTCAAGCCCCAGATATCGGCGGTGAAGATATCGAGCCTGAAGGCGAACACCGCGATCAGCACGAACAGCAACAGCGGCACCACCTTGGCGATGGTGGTCACCAAGTTGATGAACGCCGCTTCTCTGATGCCCCGCAGGACCAGCCAATGCACCGCCCAGAGCAGCACTGATGCACCGATCACCGCCGCGACGGTATTACCCTCGCCAAACACCGGGAAGAAGTAGCCCAGGGTGCTGAACAACAGCACGAAGTAACCGACGTTGCCCAGCCAGGCGCTGATCCAGTAACCCCAGGCCGACGAGAAGCCCATGTAGTCACCGAACCCGGCCTTGGCATAGGCATATACACCGCCGTCCAGATCGGGTTTACGGTTGGCCAGGGTCTGGAATACGAAAGCCAGGGTCAGCATGCCGACGGCGGTAATGGCCCAGCCGATGAGCACGGCGCCGACATCGGCACTGGCCGCCATATTTTGCGGCAAGGAAAAGATTCCGCCGCCGATCATCGAACCGACGACCAGGGCGACCAGTGCACCCAATCGAAGTTTTGCGGGGGTATCAGACATTTGCGAGACTCCAGCGCAGGAGAAGAGAATCAACAGACTAAGTCGATTTGAAAGTTGAATAGCTGATCTGGATCAGTGCATGACAACATTCCATTGTTAATGAAGGCGTTAACGGCGTCCGTAGGCGTCTGTAGTTGTGCGAAAGGCCCACTCTATGGGGCGTTCGGCAGGGGAATATAAAGTTTCCTTCCCTCGGGATTATTCACGCTAGTTGATTTTCAATGAGTCGCAACTATTTTGTAGGCTGCTGACATGACAAAAATAATCTTGCCACATGGACTTTTTAATTGATGCCCTTGGACAATGGTCGGTCCATAAGTATTTGGACTTTTCGTGGATGGCGTTATTCAAAAACGTTATGTCGCTTTATTTACTTATTTAAATAGTGAGAGAACATGCCGCAGCCCATCGAAAAGTTACCCCTCGGCGCCCTGATCGCATTGGTGGTGGGGTCGATGATCGGTGGAGGGATCTTTTCCCTGCCGCAAAACATGGCGGCTCGGGCGGATGTCGGAGCGGTGCTCATTGGCTGGGCCATTACCGCCGTCGGCATGCTGACCCTGGCCTTTGTGTTCCAGACCCTGGCCAATCGCAAGCCGGAACTGGACTCGGGCGTGTATGCCTATGCCAAGGCCGGGTTCGGTGACTACATGGGTTTTTCGTCCGCCTGGGGGTACTGGATCAGCGCCTGGATGGGCAACGTCGGTTACTTCGTGCTGCTGTTCAGTACCTTGGGCTATTTCTTCCCGGTGTTCGGCCAAGGCAATACGCCGGTGGCCATCGGCTGTGCATCGTTGCTGCTGTGGGCGGTGCATTTCCTGGTGCTGCGGGGCATCAGAGAAGCGGCGTTCATCAACCTGGTGACCACCGTGGCCAAGATCGTGCCGCTGTTGATGTTCGTTGTAATGGCCGGGGTGGCCTTCGAGGCCGAGATTTTCACCCGCGATATCTGGGGCACACTGAGCCCGGACCTGGGCAGTGTGATGGACCAGGTCCGGCACATGATGCTGGTCACGGTGTTCGTGTTCATCGGTATCGAAGGCGCCAGTGTGTATTCGGCGCGGGCAGAAAAACGCGCGGACGTAGGGCGTGCGACAGTGATCGGATTCCTCGGGGTGTTGGCGTTGCTGGTGCTGGTGAATGTGCTGTCCCTGGGGGTCATGAGCCAGCCTGAACTGGCGCAGTTGCAGAACCCATCCTTGGCCGGCGTCCTGGAGCATATCGTCGGGCCGTGGGGCGCGTTGCTGATCAGTGTGGGACTGGCGGTGTCACTGCTCGGCGCGCTGCTGTCCTGGGCGTTGTTGTGCGCGGAAATTCTTTACGCCACCGCTCGGGACAAGACCATGCCGGCATTCCTGACCAGGGAAAACGCCAACCATGCGCCGGTCAATGCGCTGTGGCTGACCAATGGCATGATCCAGCTGTTTTTGTTGATCACGCTGTTTTCCGCCGGTACCTACACCAGCCTGATCTATCTCGCCTCGTCGATGATTCTGGTGCCGTATCTGTGGTCGGCGGCCTATGCGGTGCTGCTGTGCGCCCGTGGGGAAACCTATGAACAGGCCTCGGCTCGGCGCATGAAAGACCTGTGCATCGGTGGCGTTGCCCTGTGCTACGCGGTGTGGTTGTTGTATGCCGGTGGCGTGAAATACCTGCTGTTGTCGGCGCTGTTGTATGCGCCCGGGGTGATCCTGTTCGCCCAGGCCAAGCGAGAGCAGGGGCAGCCCTTGTTCACTCACGTTGAGAAGGGGGTCTTTGCCTGTGTGATGGCCGGGGCGGGCATGGCGGCTTATGGGTTGTACAGTGGGTTTTTGGCGCTTTGAGGCGAAGGTCAGCTTTTTGGGGGCGTTGAGGGATTTATGTGGGAGCAAGTCTTGCTCCCACATAAATCCCCTCGCCACAACGGACGGTCGTCACCACCGGGCCCGATGCGCGCCCAACTCCGCCGCCGGCAAGGTCCATTGCAGTGGTGTTCCGGTGATTTTCAAGGGCACCTGCAGGCGATGGGCCGGTCCCCACGGCGTCTGTTCGACCACCAGTCCCTGATCATCCTCGGCCTCGGCCCGCAATGAGGTCGGATCCCCCGCGCCACGTTCGATCAACAGCTTCGCCGTGCGCGCCAGTGACAAGCGTGCCGAGCCGCCCTGGCCGCTCATCAATCGTCGGGACAGCAACACAATCGCGCTGGCGGCCATCAGGTATCCGGTGCCGTGGTCCAGGGCCTGCACCGGCAGCGGGGTTGGCTTGTCTGTGTGTTTCCAGCCCATGCCGGCTTCGGCGATGCCGCTGCTCATTTGCACCAGGCTGTCGAAGCCGCGCCGGTTCTGCCAGGGGCCGCTCCAGCCGTAGGCGTTGAGGCTGACATCGATCAGACCAGGGGCGATTCGCTGGCGTTGTTCGGCACCGTAGCCCAAACGTTCCAGGGCGTCGGCGCGGTAGCCATGCAGGAGGATGTCGGTGTCCTTGAGCAGAGCCTCGAAAGCCACGCGATCTTCAGCTCGGTGCAAATCCAGGCGGGCGCAGCGTTTGCCGAGGGTGACTTCCGGCACCACGCCGGGCTCGTTCCAGCTCGGTGGGTCGATGCGCAGCACGTCGGCTCCCAGGCCTGCGAGGAACCGGCTGGCGATGGGGCCTGCCAGGACGCGGGTCAGGTCCAGTACCTTGAGGCCCGCCAGTGGCTGGGTCACGGAGCCGAGCCAGGGCTTGCGCTGCTCTCCAGTCGTTTCACTCAGGTGCACCAGCGGCTCGGCATTGACTGCCAAGCCTTGAGGGTGGGTTTGCCACGCTTGCCATGAACGCATCTCGGCGGCGCAACCGCCCGCCTCGACCACCGCCTGCTCCAGCTCGGCCTTGTTCCAGCGAGCCACCCTGGCCGCCATGTCGGCGCGGTCGGTGCAGGTGCCGAGGACTTTTTCCGCGGCAAGGCGATGATGCGGCGCATTGGTGTGCAGGCGAATCCAGCCGTCGGTGGTTGGGTAGTCGCCGGCTACCGGATCCCACATCGGCGGTACGCTCCAGCCGATGGGGCGCAGGGAGGTGGAGAACCAGAACGACGCCAGCCGTCGGTCGACCTCCAGGGCCGGCAGACGGCCGGTTTGTTGGTGGATGAGCTCGGCGGCGGCTTGGCCGGCTGCGGCAATGCTGGCGCAGGCCAGCTCCGTGACGGCGAACGCCGACGGCAGGGCACCGACGCCGGTGAAGGTGATCGGGGTCGTGGGCAAACCAAGCGCGGCTTGCATGGACGTGAGCAGATCTGACATCGAAAGCCCTCCGGAACGAGAGGGCGATCATAGTTCAAAATCGCGTTGGGGGCCGCTTTGCGGCCCAGCGGGAGCAAGCTCCCGCACTTGTTCCGGGCGGAACCAGATCCACAGGTTACCCAGGACCATGCCGGCCAAGGCCAGATACACCGGCCAGCCGTGGTCGAGCATCACCAGCATCAGCCCGGCGCAGAACAGCATGCTGGCGGTGGCAACGACCTTGGTCCGGCGCGGGATGACCTTGCCGTTGCGCCAGTTGTGCAGCATCGGCCCGAACAGCCGGTGACTTTCCAGCCAGGCGCTCAGTCGCGGTGAACTGCGGGTGGCGGCCCAGGCTGCCAACAGGATGAACTCGGTGGTCGGCAGGCCGGGCACGACGATGGCGATCAGGCCGATGGCCAGGCTGGTGTAGGCGAGCAGGGCGAAGAGTAGTTGGGCGGTTTTCGAGGCTGGACAGTTCATGAACTTCTTTCAGGCCTACGCATTTCCTTGTGGGAGCGAGCCTGCTCGCGATAGCTGTGTGCCAGGCGCCATCATTGGAGGCTGACACACCGCAATCGCGAGCAGGCTCGCCCCCACAGGCAGTGGTGGTGAATTTCAGGCCAGTTCAGCTTCATAGGCGTGCTCGAGCAACACCGTAAACCGATTGAAGGCATCCAGCGCGCCTTTGTCCGCTTCGGCTTCCTGCTGTTCAGTGAAGGCCAGGCCGTCGAGGGTGCGGATGAAGGTTTTCCAGCCTTCAGCACGACCGCCGGCAGGTTCTGCCAGGTGCCGAGCGCCGAAGGTTTCGCTCAGGCCCAGGCCGACGGCGCGCTTGATCAAAAATGCAGCACCGAGCTTGGAGCCTTCGGAGACAAACAGCCAACCCAGGGCCTCGGCCTGGGTCGGATTTTTTACCGCGCCGGCTACTGGCGCGGGGACGTCGGTGTCCAGGTCCGCAAGATCTGCCTTGGCCGCTTCTGCCCGGCAACGGGCCGGCAGGTCGGGGATCAGGCTGGACAGTTCGGCGTCGTTGTACAGCGCCACCAGTTCCGATTGGAACAGGTACTGGGCCACGACGAAGCGGGCGAAGTTGGCCTTGGTTTCGAACGGGGCGTGGGCCTTGACCAGTGCATCGAGCCTGCTGTGGGGCTCGTGGGTGATCTGGTTCAAGCGTTGGGAGCGTAAAACGGGGTGTTGGGTAGTCATGAAAAACTCCTTCGAATGAGCACATTGTGGCGAGAGGCTGTGGGAGCAAAGCTTGCTCGCGAACAGGCGCCTCGATTCCTGGAAGACCGCATCACCTTCATCGCGGGCAAGCCTTGCTCCCACATGACGCTCCTCGCCACAGGTATTTGTTTTGCCTGGCAAGCGAGTCAGATATCCCAGATCAGATTGACCGCGAAATTACGCCCGGGCTGGGTCAGACGGTCGAGGTTGGCGGGGCTCAGCACCGCTGCTTCGCCAACGCTGTCGTAGCCACGCACGTCATCCCACAGCCAGTACTTCTTGTCGGTGAGGTTGTAGAGACCACCGCTGACGGTGACGTCGTGGGTCACCTTGTAGAAACCGGTCAGGTCGAGGATGCCGAAGCCCGGGGTCTTGAACTGGCTGCTGACGCCATCGGGCGAGTTGAAGTTGCTGTCGTCGACGCGGTCTTTTTTCTTGACCAGGGTCCAGCTGAGCAACGTGCCGAACCGGTCCTGCTCGTAACCCAGGCCGAACACGCCGGTGAGCGGGTTGACGCTGTTGATCGGCTCGCCTGTGTCGTTATTGCGACCGTAGGCATAGGCCACCGAGCCTTGGGTGTACAGGCCTTGCGGTGCGCCGAACAGATCCAGGTTCAGGCGTCCCTTGACCTCGGCGCCCTTGATGGTGGCGTGCTTGATGTTGTTGCTCTGGAAGGTCAGCGCATCGGCCCCGGGCGTGATCGCATCTTCGTTGATGAAGTCGCGATACTTGTTGTAGAACACCGCCACATCGAACGAACCGGAGTCGAAACGGCCCCGCAGGCCAGTCTCATAGCTTTTGCTTTTTTCCGGTTCCAGATCGGGGTTGGGTTCCACGCTGTAGCCGGCGCCGGGATTGTCAAAGCGACCATACAGCGCCTTGGCGGTTGGCGTGCGGAAGCCTTCGGCGTACTGGCCGTACCAGGTGTACTGGTCGCTCAGGGCGTAGGTCAGGCCGAATTTGGGCGAGACGCGATGCCAGGTCTTGTTCTTGTCGCTGACTTGACCGCCGCTGGTGGGGTCCACGGTGTTGAGGAATGCCTCGGTCAGGTGCGGCTTGAGCCGCGTGTAGTCGTAACGCAGGGCCGGCGTGAAAGTCCATCGGTTCCAACGGATCTGATCCTGGGCGAACAGGCTGTAGGTGTTGATGGTCGGGTCCGGGAAGTCGCTGGCTTTTTCCAGCACGTCCCGGGTGCTGATGGCACCGACGGCTGAGCAACCCACGCCGACGGCCAGACAGACGCCATTGCCACTGCGCGAACCGGTGACTTTCTGCTGCTTGATCGTGGTGCCGTAGGTCAGCGCGTGATCGGTGTCGGCGAGGCTGAAGGCCTTGTCCAACTGGGCGTCGAGAACCCACTGTTTTTCTTCGTAGAGGGTCTCTCGTGTGCGTAGCACCTGGCGGGTGATGGGGAAGTAAAACTCGGCGGTGCTCTGGTCGGTCTTGGCGATCTGGTGGTTCAGGCTCCACTTCACGTGGTCGGCGAGCAGGCTGTCGAGGGCGAAGCTGTGCTCCAGGCCGAAGCGCTCGCGGCTGATGGTGTCGTTACCGGTGCGCCACTGATACATGCCGCCGGGCAATACAAAGTCAGGAATTGCCGGCTGGCCGTCGGAGTAGGGGCCGCCATAGGCACTTTTCAGATCGGTGTCCCGGTCATCCTTGTACTTCTCGTAGACCAGACCCAGGCGCGAATCATCGTTGTAGTTCCAGCCGAGCTTGGCCAGCACATTGTGGGTGCGCACGTCTTCGGGGTTGGCCGCGGTGCGGTCCAGGCCGGTGCCGTTGTTATTGCCGTAGGATTGGGTTTCATGACCGTCGCGCTGGCTGTAATGCAACAGGCCGTCGAACGGCCCACTGCGACCTGCGAGGGTGGCGGATTTGAGCCAGCTTTCGTCGGCGGAGCTGTAGCCGGTCTTCAGGCGGGCGCCGACGTCGTTACCCGGTTTGATGATGTCGTCCGGATCAAGGGTGAAATAACTGACGGCGCCGCCGATGGCATTGCTGCCGTACAGCACCGAGGCCGGGCCGCGGAGGATCTCCACGCGCTTGACGATTTCCGGGTCCACGTAATTGCGCTGGGTCTTGGCGTACGGGCCGTTGAAGAAACCCCCGGGAATTTCCACACCGTCGACCTGCGTCAGCACCCGGTTGCCGTCGATTCCGCGAATATTGTAGCCGCTGATGCCGCCGCGCTGGCCTGCCCCACCCACTGAAACGCCGGGTTCATAGCGCACCAGATCCTTAAGGGTGTTGACGTTGTTGCGGTCCAGTTCCTGCCGGTCGTAGACGCTGACGCTGCTGGGTACGCTGACGATGTCCTGTTCCTGGCGTGTGGCGCTGATCGTCACCTGTTGCAGGTTCAGTACGCTGCTGGTGCTGTGCTTTTGCAGAACAATGCTGGTGTTGCCCAGTTTGCGGTAGCTCAGGTTGGTCCCCACCAACAAGCGCTCCAGGGCTTTTTCCGCTGGCAGCGAGCCGTTGACGCCCGGCGACGCGACGCCTTCGGCCAGTTCTGCGGGCAAGCCGACCTGCCAGCCCGTGACGGCGGTGAACGCATTCAGTGCCGAGACCAGCGGTTGCTGGGCAATGGCAAAGGTGTAATCACCGATATTGCGCGCAGGCGGCTGCACGGTGGTGGCGGCGAGGGCGGTCGGCGCGGTGCCGGCGATCAGGATGGCGGCGGTCAGCAATGACAGCGTGCACGCAGGGGCAAGGGACCGGCGGGTAAGGCGAGAGGACATCGATAGCGCTCCGTGTCGCATCTGTTATAGGTGCAGATGATTTCGCTGGATGCGAATCAATTGCATTGGCTATAACGAGACGAACCAGCGAGGCCTATCGAGTAAAAATAATTCTCATTTAGTTCAGGATCACCAGCGCCGGGAATTCCTGGAGGCGCGCAGAGGTGATGTGGGCCAGAGAACGGACCACGTCCAGCGGCTGATCGAGGCGATAATTGCCGGTCACTGCGACCTGGGCCAACTGTTCGTTGTTGTTGATGATCCAGCCAGGGTAGTAGCGTCGCAGCTCGGCCAGTACCTGGTTCAGCGGTCGATTCTCGAACACCAGTCGTCCCTGGACCCACGCCAGATCGGTGCTGGCATCCATCCGTGCAGGGCGGTCGAAGCCGTTGGGGCCGATGCGGATGCTTTCCCCGGCCGACAGCCTGACATGGGCGTCATAACGCGTGGCCCGCAAATCCACATCACCGCGCTGCACCTGCACTTGCGTCACGCCATCGAGGTAGCGCACCGCGAAGGTGGTGTTGCTGACGCTGGCGATGACCGGCCCGGCGTCGATTTGCAGAGGCAGGGTGCGTGTGTCCGGGACTTCGAAAAACGCCTCGCCTTTGTACAACCGAGCTATGTGCCGTTGGTCGTTGAACGTGCTGGAAAAGGCCGAGTCGGTGTTGAGCAGGACCTTGGAGCCATCCTCCAGTTGCAGGCGCTGGCGTTCACCGACCACGGTCAGGTGATCGGCCTGCAGGCGCAGGGGCAGGTCGCTGAAGTTGAACAGGCCCAGAAACAGCACGGCAGCGGTGGCCAAGGGTTTCCAATGGGCGCGCAAGCGTGACAGTGCACTGGCTTGGGGGCGGCCTTTGAGTTGCCGGGCGCTTTGCATCACTTGCGGGCCGTTCCAGATCGCCTGGGCCCGCTTGAATGCCTGACCATGGCGCGGATCGGCCGCCAGCCAGGCCTGGAACTGCCGGGTCTGCTCCTCGCTGGGGTTGTCCAGCAGAATGAGCCAGTCCAGCGCCTGTTCCATGGCATGGGCGGTGTCCTGCGCCGCAGCGTGCTCAGGGGCACGTTGTTTGTCTGTCACGGTGGTTCCTCGCAGTGTCTTTTGCACGGCTATTTAGCGTCAGCGACCAAGCCTAGCAGGGTCGCAGGCCAGCGCAATCGGCGACGGCCTCTTAGAGAAAATCCTTACAGGTTCAGTCGCCACCAAGGCGTTCGGCCACGCCCACACAGATCGCCATGATCAGCTTCAGTTCCTTCTGCACGGTGCTCAGCGACACGTCCAGCCGTTTAGCGATGTCCTGGTAACTGTGACCGTGCAGCCGGCTGAGGATAAAAATCTGCTGCTGTCGCGGGCTCAGCGCTTGCAGGCGGAGATTGAGGCGTTCGAGCATCTGCTCGGCATGGGCCGCGTCTTCGGCGCTGCTTTGGGGGGCGACCACGTTGTGGACAACTTCCTGCGGCACGTCGTCCAGCAGGGTCCGGGACTGAATACGCCGCGCACGCAAGTGGTCCAGCGCCAGGTTGCGGGCGGTCTGGAAAACGAAGGGTTCGAGGTGCTCGACCGTGCGCTCGCCCAAGGCGCGAGTGACACGCAGGTAGGTTTCCTGAAGCAGGTCTTCGGCGGTGCTGGGGTTGTTGACCATGCGCTGGAGGGTGCGCAGCAGTGGCGTGCGCTGGGCAAGGAAGACGTGATGAAAGCGCGATTGACTCACGGTAGGGCCCGATTCGATTTGACTAGATGATAATGCTTATCATCCAGTTGATGGGTCAAGCCCTCATTTCACCACCCCGATTCCATGTGGGGAGCAAGCCTGGGAAGCAGGCCTGTGGAAGCAAACCTGTGGGAGCAAAGCTTGCTCCCACATTACCGGCTGCGCGGTGAGTTACTCGGCGTTACACAACGCCAGGCAGTTATCCAGCATGCGGTTGGAGAAGCCCCATTCGTTGTCATACCAGGCCAGTACCTTGAGCAGCTTGCCGCTGGCCTTGGTGTGGTTGGCGTCGAAGATCGACGACAGCGGGTTGTGGTTGAAATCGCTGGAGACCAGCGGCAGGGTGTTGTAGCCGAGAATTTTCGAATGCTGGCTGGCCTGGCGCAGCAGTTCGTTGACTTCTTCGGCCGACGCTTCACGCTTGAGCTGCACGGTCAAATCCACCAGCGACACGTTGATCACCGGCACGCGCACGGCCATGCCGGTCAGCTTGCCCGCCAGTTCCGGCAGCACCAGGCCCACCGCCTCGGCGGCACCGGTCTTGCTCGGGATCATGTTCTGCGTGGCCGAACGGGCGCGGTATGGGTCGCTGTGGTAGACGTCGGTCAGGTTCTGGTCATTGGTGTAGGCATGGATCGTGGTCATCAGGCCGCTTTCGATGCCCAGCTCGCGGTGCAGCACCTGAGCCACCGGGGCCAGGCAGTTGGTGGTGCACGAAGCGTTGGAGATGATCTGGTGGGACTGGCGCAAAATATCGTGGTTCACGCCGTACACCACGGTGGCGTCGGCACCCTTGGCCGGGGCCGAAATGATCACCTTGCGGGCGCCGGCGCTGATATGGGCGGCGGCCTTGGCGCGGTCGGTGAACAAACCGGTGCATTCGAACACGACGTCGATTTTTTCGGCGGCCCAGGGCAGTTCGGCCGGGTTGCGGATGGCGCTGACCGAGATACGGTCACCATTGACCGTCAGGCTTTCGTGATCGTGCTGCACGTCGGCATCGAAGGTGCCGTGAACCGTGTCGAACTTGAGCAGATGAGCATTGATTGCGCTGTCGCCCAGGTCGTTGATGGCGACGATCTGCAAGTCGCGACGATAACCTTGGGTATACAGTGCACGGAGGACGTTGCGGCCGATGCGGCCAAAACCATTGATTGCGATTCGAAGAGTCATTAACTGCGCCGCCGTCGATTTGTTGTTGGAATTACAAGATTATTCGCATAAAAATAGAAAACAAGCCTTTTTAGTGGCAATATTTTGTTTTATCTACAACGAGTGACCTGAATCAACTGGTCCGAATGGTCAAGAAATCCGCTGTCGCCCAATGCGTGGCGGGGTTTTGACCAGCATAGACAATCAGGTCGCCACACCCGTTAGCCTGGAGTTCTACACATGCATCCCCGCGTACTTGAGGTCACCGAACGGCTTATCGCCCGCAGCCGCGCCACGCGTCAGGCTTACCTTGCATTGATCCGCGGTGCAGCCAGCGACGGTCCGATGCGCGGTAAGTTGCAATGCGCCAACTTCGCCCACGGCGTGGCCGGTTGCGGCACCGAAGACAAGCATCACCTGCGGATGATGAATGCCGCCAACATCGCCATCGTGTCTTCCTACAACGACATGCTCTCGGCCCACCAGCCCTACGAAACCTTCCCGGAACAGATCAAGAAAGCCTTGCGCGAGATCGGCTCGGTCGGCCAGTTTGCCGGTGGCACGCCGGCCATGTGCGATGGCGTGACCCAAGGTGAGGCGGGGATGGAGCTGAGCCTGCCGAGCCGCGAAGTGATCGCACTGTCGACGGCGGTCGCGTTGTCCCACAACATGTTCGACGGCGCACTGATGCTCGGCATCTGCGACAAGATCGTGCCAGGCCTGATGATGGGCGCGTTGCGTTTCGGTCATTTGCCGACGATTTTCGTGCCAGGCGGGCCCATGGTCTCAGGCATTTCCAACAAGCAGAAAGCCGATGTGCGTCAGCGCTATGCCGAGGGCAAGGCCACCCGCGAAGAGCTGCTGGAGTCGGAGATGAAGTCCTACCACAGCCCCGGCACCTGCACCTTCTACGGCACGGCCAACACCAACCAGTTGTTGATGGAGGTAATGGGCCTGCACTTGCCGGGTGCCTCGTTCGTCAATCCGAACACGCCGTTGCGTGATGCGCTGACTCGCGAAGCGGCGTTCCAGGTCACGCGCCTGACCAAGCAGAGCGGCAACTTCATGCCCATCGGCGAAATCGTCGACGAGCGGTCGCTGGTCAATTCCGTTGTCGCGCTGCACGCCACCGGCGGTTCCACCAATCACACCTTGCACATGCCAGCCATTGCCATGGCCGCAGGCATCCAGCTGACCTGGCAGGACATGGCCGACCTCTCCGAGGTGGTGCCGACCCTGAGTCACGTCTATCCGAACGGCAAGGCCGACATCAACCACTTCCAGGCGGCGGGCGGCATGTCGTTCCTGATCCGCGAATTGCTGGAAGCCGGCTTGCTCCACGAAAACGTCAACACCGTGCTGGGTCACGGCCTGAGCCGCTACACCCAGGAACCGTTTCTCGAAGACGGCGAACTGGTATGGCGCGAAGGCCCGATCGAAAGCCTCGATGAAAACATCCTGCGCCCGGTGGCCCGCGCGTTCTCGGCCGAGGGCGGGTTGCGGGTGATGGAAGGCAACCTGGGGCGCGGCGTGATGAAAGTCTCGGCGGTGGCCCTGGAAAACCAGGTCGTCGAAGCCCCGGCCATGGTCTTCCAGGATCAACAGGACCTGGCCGATGCGTTCAAGGCCGGCCTGCTGGAAAAAGATTTTGTCGCGGTGATGCGCTTCCAGGGCCCGCGCTCCAATGGCATGCCGGAGCTGCACAAGATGACACCGTTCCTCGGCGTATTGCAGGATCGCGGTTTCAAAGTGGCGTTGGTGACGGATGGGCGCATGTCCGGCGCGTCGGGGAAAATTCCGGCGGCTATCCACGTCAGTCCCGAAGCCTACGTCGGCGGCGCATTGGCCCGCGTGCAGGAGGGCGATATCATCCGCGTCGATGGCGTCAAAGGCACCTTGGAATTGAAGGTGGACGCCGAGGAATTCGCCGCACGCACACCGGCCAAGGGTTTGTTGGGCAACAACATTGGCACCGGTCGCGAGCTGTTTGGTTTCATGCGCATGGCCTTCAGCTCGGCAGAGCAGGGCGCCAGCGCCTTCACTTCTGCCCTGGAGACGCTTAATTGAAACTGGCTTTGGTCGGTGACATCGGTGGGACCAACGCCCGGTTCGCCTTGTGGAAGAACCACAACCTGGAAAACATCCAGGTGCTGGCGACCGCGGATTACGCCTGCCCCGAAGATGCCATCAAGGTTTACCTGAGCGGCGTAGGCCTGAAGCCGGGTTCGATCGGTTCGGTTTGCCTGTCCGTGGCGGGGCCGGTCAGCGGCGATGAGTTTCGCTTCACCAACAATCACTGGCGCCTGAGCAATCTGGCCTTTTGCAAGACCCTTGAGGTCGAGAAGCTGCTGCTGGTCAATGACTTTTCGGCCATGGCCCTGGGCATGACGTGCTTGCGTCCCGATGAATACCGGGTTGTCTGCGAGGGCACGCCGGAACCGTTGCGTCCGGCGGTGGTGATCGGTCCTGGCACCGGGCTGGGTGTGGGCACGTTGCTGGATTTGGGCGGCGGTCGTTTTGCGGCATTGCCGGGGGAGGGTGGCCATGTCGACCTGCCCATGAGCAGCCCGCGGGAAACCCAGCTGTGGCAGCACATCTACAACGAGATCGGTCATGTCAGTGCCGAAACCGCCCTGAGCGGCAGCGGGTTACCTCGGGTGTACCGCGCCATCTGCGCGGTGGATGGCCATACGCCGGTGCTCGACACGCCCGAATCCATCACCGCCGCCGGCCTGGCCGGAGACCCCATTGCCCTGGAAGTGCTCGAGCAATTCTGCCGCTGGCTGGGGCGAGTGGCCGGTAACAATGTGCTGACGGTGGGTGGGCGTGGCGGTGTATACATCGTCGGCGGGGTGGTCCCGCGATTCGCCGATTTTTTCCTTGAAAGTGGTTTCGCCCGTTGCTTCGCCGACAAGGGCTGCATGAGCGATTATTTCAAGGGCATTCCAGTCTGGCTGGTGACGGCGCCGTATTCCGGGCTGATGGGCGCGGGTGTGGCGTTGGAGCAATCGACTCCAGTTTGAAATGTGATCCCCTGTGGGAGCGAGCTTGCTCGCGATGACGGAGTGTCAGTCGCCATTGATGTTGACTGATACACCGCTATCGCGAGCAAGCTCGCTCCCACAGGGGTTTTGTAGTGTGTTTGTAGTCCTCATCCATCAGGCATAATCGCCCCAACCCAAACAACAAGGACGAGGCCCCGTGAGTTCAGTGAACAAATCGATTTTGTTGGTCGACGACGACCAGGAGATTCGCGAACTGCTGGACACTTACCTCAGTCGCGCGGGTTTTCAGGTACGTACTACCCCTGATGGCGCCGGGTTTCGCCAGGCACTTAACGAAGCAGCCAGCGATCTGGTGATCCTCGACGTGATGTTGCCCGACGAGGACGGCTTCAGCCTTTGCCGCTGGGTTCGCCAGCACCCGCGCCAGGCCCACGTACCAATCATCATGCTCACGGCCAGTTCCGACGAGGCCGACCGGGTTATCGGCCTTGAGCTGGGGGCCGATGATTATCTGGGCAAACCTTTCAGTCCGCGTGAACTCCAGGCGCGCATCAAGGCGCTGTTGCGTCGTGCGCAGTTTGGCCAGGAACGCTCCGGCGGCGAAGTGTTGGCCTTCGACGAGTGGCGGCTGGACATGGTCAGCCATCGACTGTTCCACACCGACGGCGAAGAAGTGATCCTCTCCGGCGCCGATTTCGCCTTGCTCAAGCTGTTTCTTGACCATCCCCAGGAAATCCTCGACCGCGACACCATTGGCAACGCCACTCGCGGTCGGGAGTTGATGCCCCTGGACCGAATCGTCGACATGGCGGTCAGTCGTCTGCGCCAGCGCCTGCGTGACACCGACAAGCCACCACGGTTGATCCGCACGGTGCGCGGCAGTGGTTATCAACTGGCGGCCAGTGTGATTGCCAGCAATGGTCATTGATTGGATCAAGAAAATCGCCCGCCGGGTGCCGGTGCCGCGTTCGTTGCTTGGAAGAATGCTGCTGCTGACCCTGCTGGTGGTGCTGTTCGCCCAGACCTTGTCCAGCCTGATCTGGGTCTCGCAACTGCGCGCCACCCAGCTCGAAGGCCTGGTCACCAGCGCCCGTAGCCTGGCCCATTCGATGACCGCCAGTGTCAGCTATCTGCGCTCGTTGCCGGTGGCTTACCGGCCATTGGTGCTGGATCAATTGCGCAGCATGGGCGGCACGCGGTTTGTCGTCACGCTCAACGACAAACCCCTGGGCATGGACGTGCTGCCGGTTACGCCGCGCAAGTTGGCGGTGCTCAAGGCGGTGGACGACGTACTGCGAAAATCCCTGGGCAACAGCGCCGACATCTCGGTGAAGTTTGTCAGTCCCGAAGACCTGCGGATTTTCAACGGCGGCCTGAAGCTTGATGAATTGCCGCGCTCCTGGGCCCACTACGCCTTGACCCTGGAACCGGTGAACCCGCCGGTGCTGGTCACGCAAATCCAGATGGCGCCGGGCGAATGGCTGTACATCGCTTCGCTGCTGCCCGAGCCCTACACCAGCCTTGAAGAGCAGAGCCTGCCGACGCAGCAGGTCGGTTTCATCGTGCTGACCAGCAGCCTGTTGTTGCTGTTCATCGGTTTGCTGGTGCATTGGCAGAGCCGGCCCCTCAAACGCCTGGCCCGCGCGGCACGCGACATGTCCCTGGGCGCCGAAGTGGAACCGGTAGCTGAAGGCGGCGGCAGCGAAGTGGTGGAAGTGGGCAGGGCATTCAATGCCATGCGTGAACGCATCAGCCGTTACCTGACCGAACGCAGCCAATTGTTCAGCGCGATTTCCCATGACTTGCGCACGCCGATCACGCGGCTGCGCTTGCGGGTCGAACTGCTGGAGGACGAAAACCTGCAGGCCAAGTTCGGCCGCGACCTGGACGAGCTGGAGTTATTGGTCAAAGGTGCGTTGCAATGCGTCAAGGACACCGACATTCACGAAAACATCGAGCCGGTGGACCTCAACCATGTGCTCGATTGCCTGGTCGAGCCGTACCTGGCGCCCAATGGCAATGGTCGGGTGACCCAGGATGGCCGCGCGTTGGCGCCGTATCCTGGCAAGCCACTGGCCCTCAAGCGCTGCATCGGTAACCTGATCGACAATGCGCTGAAGTACGGGCAAAACGCCCATTTGCACATCGATGACGATGACACCGCGTTCATCCTGCACGTCGACGACGAGGGGCCAGGTGTGCCGGAGCAACGTCTGGAGCAAGTCTTCGAACCGCACTTTCGCCTGGCCGGGCAGCAGCAGGGCTATGGCCTGGGCCTGGGCATCGCCCGCAACATCGCCCATAGCCATGGCGGCGAAGTCAGCCTGCAGAACCTGCGCGAGGGTGGGTTGCGGGTGACATTGCAGTTGCCTCGCAGTGTGGATTAGTCGGACCGCGTTATCGTTGATCGCGAGCAGGCTCGCTCCCACAGGGCTCGGTGGTGGCCACAAAAATTGTTTATTCCCTGGCGCAAATGTGCGAGCGAGCCTGCTCGCGATGATGCCGTCAGCTTCAGCACATCGCTCAAGTAATGTCACAAGTCGGTGACATAACTCGCCCCTTTCGTTACCTGCCGCCCGCCATCCCTTGTTTAGACTCCCTGCGTCAAAACAACAAAAAAAGGTACTCCCATGGACACCTTCCAACCGGCCTTCAGCAGTTGGCTGAATGCGCCTGCCCACCAGCAATGGCTTGCCGCCGAAGGCTTGCGTCTGCTGGCGTTCGCCAAGGCTTCGAAGCTGCCGGACGGCTTTGGCAACCTGGACGAGCAGGGTCGCCTGCCGGACGATGCCCGGGCTGAAACCATGAACACCGCGCGCATGACCCATAGCTTCGCCATGGCCCATATCCAGGGGCTGCCGGGGTTCTCCGAGCTGGTGGACCACGGTGTCCAGGCCCTCAGCGGCCCTCTGCGGGACGCCGAGCACGGCGGCTGGTTCGCCACGGCGCAACCCCATGAGAACGACACCGGCAAGGCCGCCTACCTGCATGCATTTGTCGCCTTGGCGGCCAGTTCCGCGGTGGTGGCCCAACGTCCTGGCGCCCAGGCGTTGCTGGATGAAGCCGTGCGGGTGATCGATGCGCACTTCTGGAGCGAAGAGGAGGGCGCCCTGCGCGAGTCCTTCAACCGCGACTGGAGCGACGAAGAAGCCTATCGCGGCGCCAACAGCAACATGCACGCCACCGAAGCCTTCCTGGCCCTGGCCGATGCCACGGACGAGCCCCGCTGGCTGGTCCGCGCGCTGCGTATCGTTGAGCGGGTAATCCACGGCCACGCCGCCGCCAATGACTACCTGGTGGTGGAGCATTTCGACCGCGATTGGCAACCGTTGCGCGAGTACAACCACGACAATCCCGCCGACGGTTTTCGCCCTTACGGCACCACGCCCGGCCATGGTTTCGAATGGGCGCGGCTGCTGTTGCACCTTGAGGCTGCACGGGTGCAGATTGGCATGTTGACCCCGGGCTGGCTGGCCCAGGATGCGCAGAAACTTTTTGACCAGAATTGCCGCCACGGTTGGGAGGTCGACGGCGCCCCAGGCCTTGTCTACACCCTGGACTGGGACAATCGCGCGGTAGTTCGCCATCGCCTGCATTGGGTGCATGCCGAAGCAGCGGCCGCCGCCAGTGCCTTGCTCAAACGCACCGACGAGGCGCAATACGAAGCCTGGTACCGGCGGTTCTGGGAGTTCTGTGACAAACATTTCATCGACCGTTGCAACGGCAGCTGGTACCACGAGCTCGATCCGCAAAACCGCCCCAGCGCCGACATCTGGCCGGGCAAGCCGGACCTGTATCACGCCTGGCAGGCCGTGCTGATCCCGCGTTTGCCCCTCGCCCCCAGCATGGCGACGGCGTTGGCGAAACTCTCCAGTCCTGCGCCTGTGTAACCATGCCGTGACATTTACGCGTCCCTTCGTTACCTGCGAAGGGATTTCCCCTGTTTAGAATCCATGCAGCGCAAGCACCAGACTTGCATGCATAACAACAAGAAAGGTACTTCTAGATGAATGCGATTTCTCGCCTCGCTACTGTCATTTCTCTTGCTTCCCTGCTTCCCGTCGCAGCATTCCCTGTCAGCGCCCTTGCCGCCGAATCCAAAGGCAGCGTGGAAGTCGTTCACTGGTGGACGTCCGGTGGCGAAAAAGCCGCGGTCGATGTGCTCAAGGCCCAGGTAGAGAAAGACGGCTTTACCTGGAAGGATGGCGCTGTTGCCGGTGGTGGCGGCTCAACTGCCATGACCGTGCTCAAGAGTCGTGCCGTGGCCGGTAACCCACCGGGTGTGGCCCAGATCAAAGGCCCGGACATCCAGGAGTGGGCGTCTACCGGACTGCTCGACACCGACGTCCTGAAAGACGTTGCCAAAGAAGAGAAGTGGGACAGCCTGCTCGACAAGAAAGTCTCCGATACCGTGAAGTACGAAGGTGACTACGTTGCCGTGCCGGTGAACATCCACCGCGTCAACTGGCTGTGGATCAACCCGGAAGTCTTCAAGAAAGCCGGCATCACCAAAAACCCCACCACCCTCGAAGAATTCTACGCCGCCGGCGACAAGCTCAAGGCAGCAGGCTTCATTGCGCTGGCCCACGGCGGCCAGCCTTGGCAGGACAGCACGGTGTTCGAAGCCGTGGTGCTCTCGGTCATGGGCGTCGATGGCTACAAGAAAGCCCTGGTCGATCTGGACAACAAAGCCCTGACCGGTCCGGACATGGTCAAGGCGTTGACCGAGCTCAAGAAAGTCGCGACCTACATGGACGTGGACGGCAAGGGGCAGGACTGGAACCTGGAAGCGGCCAAGGTCATCAACGGCAAGGCCGGCATGCAGATCATGGGTGACTGGGCCAAGAGCGAATGGACCGCCGCGAAGAAAGTCGCCGGCAAGGACTACGAGTGTGTAGCTTTCCCGGGGACCGACAAGGCCTTCACCTACAACATCGACTCCCTGGCGGTGTTCAAGCAGAAAGACGAAGGCACCGCGGCCGGTCAGAAGGACATCGCCAAGGTCGTGCTGGGTGAGAACTTCCAGAAAGTCTTCAGCATCAACAAGGGTTCGATCCCGGTGCGCAACGACATGCTGGCCGACATGGCCAAGTACGGTTTCGATTCCTGCGCCCAGACCGCTGCCAAGGACTTCCTGGCGGACGCCAAGTCCGGCGGCCTGCAGCCGAGCATGGCGCACAACATGGCGACCACGTTGGCAGTACAGGGCGCGTTCTTTGACGTGGTGACCAACTTCATCAACGACCCGAAAGCCGACCCAGCCGACGCCGCCAAGAAACTTGGCGCAGCGGTTCAGTCGGCCAAGTAAAGCAGTTAGAAGCTACAAGCTACAAGCTACAAGCTGCAAGGGGGCACTGCTTATCTTGCCGCCTGCAGCTTGTCACTTGTAGCTGCCCCTAGTCTTTCTCTTGTACTGGATCTTCCCATGAGTTCTGTTGCTGTGTTCAGCAAGGCCTCGCCGTTCGATGCATTGCAGCGCTGGCTCCCAAAACTGGTGCTGGCGCCGAGCATGTTCATCGTTCTGGTGGGCTTCTACGGTTATATCTTGTGGACGTTTGTTCTGTCGTTCACCACCTCGACCTTTCTGCCGAACTACAAGTGGGCGGGCCTGGCGCAATACGCGCGGCTGTGGGACAACGACCGCTGGTGGGTGGCGAGCAAGAACCTGGCGCTCTTTGGCGGCATGTTCATCGGCATCACCCTGGTGATCGGCGTGCTGCTGGCGGTGTTTCTTGACCAGCGCATTCGTCGTGAAGGTTTCATCCGCACCATTTACCTGTATCCGATGGCGCTCTCGATGATCGTCACCGGTACGGCCTGGAAGTGGTTGCTCAACCCAGGCATGGGCCTGGACAAATTGTTGCGTGACTGGGGCTGGGAAGGTTTTCGCCTGGACTGGCTGATCGACCCGGACCGTGTGGTGTATTGCCTGGTGATCGCCGCAGTGTGGCAGGCCTCGGGTTTCATCATGGCGATGTTCCTGGCCGGCCTGCGTGGGGTGGATCAATCGATCATCCGGGCTGCGCAGATCGATGGCGCGAGCATGCCGCGCATCTACTGGAAAGTGGTGCTGCCGAGCCTGCGTCCGGTGTTCTTCAGCGCCGTAATGATCCTGGCGCACATCGCGATCAAGAGCTTTGACCTGGTGGCGGCGATGACAGCCGGCGGCCCGGGTTACTCCTCTGACCTGCCTGCCATGTTCATGTACTCCTTCACATTCAGTCGCGGCCAGATGGGCATGGGCTCGGCCAGTGCGATTCTGATGCTCGGTGCGATTCTCGCAATCATCGTGCCTTACCTGTACTCCGAGCTGAGGACCAAGCGTCATGACTAGTCTCGCTGCCAAACCTTCCATCAGCCTGAGTCGCATCGCGATCTACGCGGTACTGATCCTTGCCGTATTGCTTTACCTGGTGCCGCTGGTAGTCATGCTGTTGACCAGCTTCAAGACCCCGGAAGACATCAGCACCGGCAACCTGCTGAGCTGGCCGACCGTGGTCACCGGCATCGGCTGGGTCAAGGCCTGGGCCACGGTTGACGGGTATTTCTGGAACTCGATCAAGATCACCGTCCCGGCGGTGCTGATCTCCACCGCGATCGGTGCATTGAACGGCTACGTGTTGTCGATGTGGCGCTTTCGCGGTTCGCAGTTGTTCTTCGGCCTGCTGCTGTTCGGCTGCTTCCTGCCGTTCCAGACCGTCCTGCTGCCGGCTTCGTTCACGCTCGGCAAGATGGGCCTGGCCAGTACCACCACGGGGCTGGTGTTCATACATGTGGTCTACGGCCTGGCGTTCACCACGCTGTTTTTCCGTAACTACTACGTGAGCATTCCCGATGCGCTGGTGAAAGCGGCGCGACTGGACGGTGCGGGTTTCTTCACCATCTTCCGGCGGATCATCCTGCCGATGTCCACCCCGATCATCATGGTCTGCCTGATCTGGCAGTTCACCCAGATCTGGAACGACTTCCTGTTCGGCGTGGTGTTCTCCAGCGGCGATTCGCAGCCCATCACGGTGGCGCTGAACAACTTGGTCAACACCAGTACCGGGGCCAAGGAATACAACGTTGATATGGCGGCGGCGATGATCGCCGGGCTGCCGACCCTGCTGGTCTATGTGGTGGCAGGCAAGTATTTCGTGCGCGGTCTGACGGCCGGCGCAGTCAAGGGGTAATCATGGCAACGCTCGAACTTCGCAATGTAAACAAGACCTATGGTGCCGGCCTGCCGGACACCCTGAAGAACATCGAGTTGTCGATCAAGGACGGTGAGTTCCTGATCCTCGTCGGCCCTTCGGGCTGCGGCAAGTCGACGCTGATGAACTGCATCGCCGGCCTTGAAACCATTACCGGCGGCGCGATCATGATCGGTGACCAGGATGTCAGCGGCATGAGCCCGAAGGATCGCGACATCGCCATGGTGTTCCAGTCCTACGCGCTGTACCCGACCATGAGCGTGCGGGAGAACATCGAGTTCGGTCTGAAGATTCGCAAGATGAGCCAGCCGGCCATCGACGAAGAAGTCACCCGCGTGGCCAAGCTGTTGCAGATCGAACACCTGCTCAACCGCAAGCCCGGCCAGCTTTCCGGCGGCCAGCAACAGCGCGTGGCCATGGGCCGGGCGCTGGCGCGGCGGCCGAAGATCTACCTGTTCGACGAACCGCTGTCCAACCTCGACGCCAAGCTGCGGGTCGAGATGCGCACCGAAATGAAACTGATGCACCAGCGCCTGAAGACCACCACGGTCTACGTCACCCACGACCAGATCGAAGCCATGACCCTGGGCGACAAAGTGGCGGTGATGAAGGACGGCATCATCCAGCAGTTCGGCACGCCGAAAGACATCTACACCAACCCGGCCAACCTGTTCGTGGCGAGCTTCATCGGTTCGCCGCCGATGAACTTCATCCCCCTGCGCCTGCAACGCAAGGACGGCCGCCTGCTGGCCTTGCTCGACAGTGGCCAGGCCCGTTGCGAGCTGCCGATGGGCATGCAGGATGCGGGTCTGGAAGACCGTGAAGTGATCCTCGGCCTGCGCCCGGAACAGATCATGCTGGCGGGCAACGAGCCCAATGGTTTGCCGACCATTCGCGCCGAAGTCCAGGTCACCGAACCCACCGGACCGGACACGCTGGTGTTCGTCAACCTGAACGACACCAAGGTCTGCTGCCGCCTGGCGCCGGATGTGGCGCCGCAGGTGGGGGAGACCCTGACGCTGCAATTCGATCCTTCGAAAGTGCTGCTGTTCGACGCCAAGTCCGGCGAACGCCTGGGCGTGGCCGGCCAGGTGCAGACAGATGCCCGGACCGCAAACGTAGCGCAGTTCAAAGGCCGATGAAGAACAAATGGGGGAGGGGGCTTTGCTCCCAAACAAGCTCTCTCCCACCAGGGAGTATGCGGTGAGTGGGGGACCATTCGCCGCAATCGTTGTAAACCGCGTTAGATAAAAACAGTTAATAACAATAAAGACGAGGATGTAGGGATGAAGAAGAACAACAACGCCCGGCGTGTCTGCCAATTGTCCGCTGTTGCGGCGATGATGCTGGCCGGTAATGCGCATGCGGCCGAGGCTTTCAGCGCCGATTCGCAATGGATGACGGGCGACTGGGGCGGCGAGCGGACCAGGCTGATCGAGCAAGGTATCGATATCAAGGCTGATTTCGTCGGTGAGATGGGGGCCAATCTCGACGGCGGTTACAACGATGACAAGACTGCGCGTTGGTCCCAGCAGTTTGGCTTGGGCGTAGCCCTCGACCTGGAGAAACTGGCAGGTTGGGGTGATACCACGGCCAAGATTCAATTCACTCGCCGTGACGGTCGCAACATCTCCAACGACCGTATCGGTGATCCACGTGCCGGCACCCTCAGCTCTTCCCAGGAAGTCTGGGGCCGTGGGCAAACCACCCGTCTGACGCAGTTGTGGATCAAGCAGCAGTATTTCGACAGTAAGCTGGATGTCAAAGCCGGTTATTACGGGGTCGGTGAAGATTTCAACAGTTTCCCGTGCGAGTTCCAGAACCTGGCGTTCTGCGGTTCGCAAGCGGGTAACTGGGCAACCGGCATCTGGTACAACTGGCCGATCATGCAGGCGGCGATTCGCGTCAAGTACAACCTCACGCCCGAACTCTATGCGCAGATCGGTGCTTACAACCAGAACCCTTCGCAGCTGGAAAACGGAAACCGCTACAAGCTCAGCGGCAGTGGCACCAAGGGCACGCTCATTCCGGTCGAGTTGGTCTGGTCGCCCAAGCTCAATGGCCTGCCAGGCGAATACCGTATCGGTTACTACAAAAGTACGGCCAAGGCTGACGACGTGCGCGAAGACGACAATGGCCAGGATGCCGCGACAACCGGTAACGCCTACCGCAGCCACAGCAGCAAGGATGGCTACTGGTTCGTGGTGCAGCAACAGCTCACCACCCACAACGGTGATGCATCGCGCGGTCTGAACATTGCGGCCAACGCCACCTTCCATGACAAGGAAACCAACGTCGTCGACAACTACCAGTCGCTGATGTTCGTGTACAAGGGGCCGTTCAATGCGCGTCCTAAAGATGACGTCGGGATTGGTTTTTCCCGCATCCATGTCAACGAAGATGTGAAGAAAAACGCCGAGCTGGTCAACGCGGCCAATGGTGTCAGCGACTACGACGATCCGTTGTTCTCGCCGTTGCGTGGCACCGAATACAACTACGAAATCAACTACGGTTTCCACGTGACCAACTGGCTGACCGTACGCCCTAACCTGCAATACATCACTCATCCGGGTGGTGTGAATGAAGTCGACGACGCGCTGGTCGCCGGTCTGAAAATTCAGTCGGTGTTCTAACGCTGTTGCGATAAGCTCCTCTCTATGTGCGCATATTTGCGGATGGCCAAGGCTGTCCGCTTTTTTTTGCGGAGTGTGCTTGGTTGACGCTGGGCTTGTGGCGAGGGAGCTTGCTCCCGCTGGGTTGCGAAGCGACCCCAAAGCCATTCACTGCGGTGCCTCAGCCAGGCCGCATTTGCCTTGTTTACGACTGCTTTGCAGCCGAGCGGGAGCAAGCTCCCTCGCCACAAAAAATGCGTTGCAAACAGATGAGTAACTCAATGATTTCCAGGACCGCAGCTCATGCATGAGCATCCGCTACAACGCTTTTTCAGATCCTTGCGCGAGCGCCCGGTGTTTGCGTGGGAGCGCTATCAGCAACGTGATGTGTTGGTGATCGATCATCCTCTGTGCCAGGCGGTGTTCAGTCGCCAGGGCGCGCAGCTGTTGCACTTTCAGCCGCGGGGTCAGAAACCCTGGTTGTGGTGTGCGGCCAAGTGGCCACAAGTCGGTGCGATCCGCGGCGGGGTGCCGGTGTGCTGGCCGTGGTATGGCCGTCATCCCAGCGAAAACGCCTGGCCGTCCCATGGCTGGGCACGGTTGATCGACTGGAAACTGCTCGACAGCCGCAGCGATGAAGACGGTGTGCACCTGCACTGGCAGCTCCAGTTGTGCGACTGGCAGGTCGATCTGTACGCCGATCTGGGCGAACGCATGGAATTACGCTTGAGCACCGAGCATCAAGACAGCCTGCCGTGCCAATTGAGCCAGGCTCTGCACGCCTATTGGCGTATTGGTGACGTTGGTGAGATAGCGCTGTCTGGGCTTGAAGGCGCGCTGGGCTACGACCAGTTGAACCGTGCAGCCTGCCAGCAGGAAGGCGAGTTGCGGGTCGAGGGCGGCTGCCAGCGGGTGTTCCAGCATGAGGGCGAATTGCAGCTCAAGGACCACGCCTGGCAGCGCCAGTTGTGCATCGATACGGGCGACAGTGCCGACACCGTGGTCTGGCATCCCGGCACGCGGCCGTTGTTGGGGGTGAGCTGGGATGAGGTCAGTGAATTCGTCTGTGTCGAAGCGGCCAGCGGCGGCACCGACAGCCTGTGCCTGGCGCCGGGGGAACGGGCGCATTTGAGTTTGCAGGCGCGCGTGGGGGCTTAGTTCGGGATCTGGAGTGTTGCTGCTGGCCCCGTCGCGAGCAAGCTCGCTCCCACAGGGGGCTTGTGAACGCCAAAGATCCAGTGTGGGAGCGAGCTTGCTCGCGATAGCGGTTTATCAGGCGACAAGATACCCAAGGTCGAATCAGTTGAACTCATCCCCCACCGGATACCGGCTGGCATTGAGGCTTTCCTTGATCTTGCGCAGATGCGGCTGGAAGTCCACACCGCGGCGCAAGGTCATGCCGGTGGCGAGCACGTCCAGCACAGTGAGCTGGATGATCCGCGAGGTCATCGGCATGTAGATGTCGGTGTCTTCGGGCAGCGGGATGTTCAGGCTCAGGGTGCTGGCCTTGGCCAGGGGCGAGCCTTCGGCGGTCAGCCCCAGTACCGACGCGCCGTTCTCCCGGGCGATGCGTGCGACTTCCACCAGCTCGCGGGTACGGCCGGTGTAGGAAATGATCACGAACAGCTCGCCCGTGTGGGCCACTGACGCGATCATCCGCTGCATCAGCACATCGGCGTGGGCGGTCACCGCCAGGTTGAAGCGGAAGAACTTGTGCTGGGCATCCAGCGCCACCGGTGCCGAGGCACCGAGGCCGAAGAAGTGAATCTGCCGGGCCTGGATCAGCAGATCCACGGCACGACTGATCAAATTGGGATCAAGGGCCTGGCAGGCGCTGTCCAATGAGGCAATGGCACTGCCAAAGATTTTCCGGGTGTAGGCTTCCGGGTTGTCATCGGCCTCCACTGCGCGACTGACGTAAGCGGCGCCGCTGGCCAGGCTTTGGGCCAGTTGCAGCTTGAGTTCCGGGTAGCCGCTGACGCCGAATGAGCGGCAGAAGCGGTTGACGGTCGGTTCGCTGACCGAAGCGGCCTGGGCGAGGGCGGCGATGCTGAAGCGGGTGGCCTGCTGTGGGTTGAGCAGGATCACTTCGGCCACTTTGCGTTCTGCCTTGTTCAGGTCTTCAAGGCGACTCTGGATCTGTTCCAGTAAATTTCGCACGCGGTCCATACAAGATTCCTAGAAAGACGGGTCTTTGATACGACCCTTTGCGGTGGCCTATCCTACTGATGGCTCCGGTGTACCACCACTCGGAATCGGTATTTTCGAAAAATGTTGTGGTTATTACTACATTTTTCCTTGAGTGATGCCTTGAAAAAAGGTATTTGTAGCTTAACTTGATAAAAGAACAAACATCATGCATTCGATTACGGTTGAACCGTGCACCTTCGCCTTGTTCGGCGCGTTGGGCGACCTGGCCTTGCGCAAGCTGTTTCCTGCCCTTTATCAGCTCGATGGCGCGGACCTGTTGCACGAGGACACGCGGATCATTGCCCTGGCCCGGGAGCCGGGTAGCGAACAGCAACACCTGGCGTTCATCGCCGCGGAGTTGCGCCGCTACGTGGGCGACAAGGATCTGAACGAGACCGTGGTTGAACGCTTCCTGGGGCGACTGACGTATCTGCACGTGGATTTCCTCAAGGCCGAGGACTATGTCGCCCTGGCCGAGCAGGCCGGTTCAGCCCAGCAGGTCATTGCCTATTTTGCCACCCCAGCGGCGGTGTATGGAGCGATCTGCGAGAACCTGGCGAAGGTCGGTTTGTGCGAAAACACCCGCGTCGTGCTGGAAAAACCCATCGGCTCGGACCTGGAATCGTCGCGCAAGGTCAACGACGCCGTGGCGCAGTTCTTCCCGGAAAACCGCACCTATCGCATCGACCACTACCTGGGTAAAGAGACGGTCCAGAACCTGATCGCCCTGCGGTTCGCCAACAGCCTGTTCGAAACCCAGTGGAACCAGAATTACATTTCCCATGTGGAAATCACCGTCGCCGAGAAGGTCGGCATCGAAGGCCGCTGGGGCTATTTCGACAAGGCCGGCCAACTGCGCGACATGATCCAGAATCACCTGTTGCAGTTGCTCTGCCTGATTGCCATGGACCCGCCGGCCGACCTGTCCGCCGACAGCATCCGTGACGAGAAGGTCAAAGTGCTCAAGGCCCTGGCACCCATCAGCCCGGAAGGCCTGACCACCCAGGTGGTGCGCGGCCAGTACATCGCCGGCCACAGCGAGGGCAAGTCGGTGCCGGGTTACCTGGAAGAGCCCAACTCCAACACCCAGAGCGATACCGAAACCTTCGTGGCCCTGCGCGCCGACATTCGCAACTGGCGCTGGGCCGGGGTTCCGTTTTACCTGCGCACCGGCAAGCGTATGCCGCAGAAACTGTCGCAGATCGTCATTCACTTCAAGGAACCGTCCCACTACATCTTCGCCCCCGAGCAGCGCTTGCAGATCAGCAACAAACTGATCATCCGCCTGCAGCCGGACGAAGGGATTTCCTTGCGAGTGATGACCAAGGAGCAAGGCCTGGACAAGGGCATGCAATTGCGCAGCGGTCCGTTGCAACTCAACTTTTCCGACACCTATCGCAGCGCGCGGATTCCCGATGCCTACGAGCGGTTGTTGCTGGAAGTCATGAACGGCAATCAGAACCTGTTTGTCCGTAAAGATGAAATTGAAGCCGCGTGGACGTGGTGTGACCAGTTGATTGCCGGATGGAAGAAATCCGGCGATGCGCCCAAGCCGTATGCGGCCGGGTCCTGGGGGCCAATGAGCTCCATTGCACTGATCACGCGGGACGGGAGGTCATGGTATGGCGATATCTGAAGTGAAACTGCCGCAGGGCGTCAGCGCCCACGAATTCAAAACCCCGGTGCTGCTGGCCGAGGGCTTGGCGTTGAAGGTGGCCGAGCAATTACGCGAGGCCATCGAGGCGCGCGGCACGGCGACCCTGGTGGTCTCCGGCGGTCGCAGCCCCGTGGCGTTTTTCCAGAGCCTGGCCAAACAGGCGCTGGACTGGTCGAACGTGGTGGTGAGCCTGGCCGACGAGCGTTGGGTGCCGGTTGAGCACGCTGACAGCAACGCCGGTCTGCTCAAGCGTTACCTGCTCCAAGGTGCGGCGGCCAAGGCCCAGTTCCTGAGCCTCTACAGCGCTAGCGCCGATCTGGAAGCCGCAGCCGAGCAAGCCGATCGTTTGCTGGCCGAGCTGCCGCCCATCGACGTACTGATATTGGGCATGGGCGATGACGGGCACACCGCCTCGTTGTTCCCCGACAGTCCGAACCTGGCTCAAGCCTTGGATGCCAATGGCGCTCGCCGCTGCTGGCCGATGCTGGCGCCCACCGTGCCGCACCAGCGCCTGACCATGAGTCGCGCTTTGCTGGCCTCGGCGAAACACAAAGTGCTGTCGATTTCCGGTCAGTCGAAATTGACCACCCTGAACGCCGCAGTGGCCGGTGACGATGTCGCCGAGATGCCGATCCGCGCGTTTTTGCAACCTACGTTAGAGATTTACTGGTGCCCATGAACCAAGGATCAGCCGCTATGACAAACCCATCCCCGACCGTTTCCATGGCGGACAAAGTTACCCTGATTGACAGCCTCTGCGCCAAGGCGCGGATCCTGCCGGTGATCACCATCGCCCGTGAGCAGGACATCCTGCCGCTGGCCGATGCCCTGGCCGCCGGCGGCCTGACGGCGCTGGAAGTGACCTTGCGTTCCCAGTACGGCCTAAAGGCCATCCAGGTGTTGCGCGAGCAACGTCCGGAACTGGTGACCGGAGCCGGTACGGTGCTGGACCGTCATATGCTGGCCGCTGCCGAGGCTGCCGGTTCGCAGTTCATCGTCACCCCAGGCATCACCCGTGATCTGCTGGAAGCCAGCGTCGACAGCCCGATCCCGTTGCTGCCGGGCATCAGCAACGCCTCCGGCATCATGGAAGGCTACGGCCTGGGTTATCGCCGCTTCAAACTGTTCCCGGCGGAAGTCAGCGGCGGTGTCGCGGCCATCAAGGCCCTGGGCGGCCCGTTCGGCGAAGTGAAATTCTGCCCGACCGGCGGCGTAAGCCCGGCCAATATCAAGAGCTACATGGCGTTGAAAAACGTGATGTGCGTGGGCGGTAGCTGGATGCTTGATCCTGAGTGGATCAAGAACGGCGACTGGGCCCGCATCCAGGAGTGCACCGCCGAGGCGCTGGCGCTGCTGGACTGATTGTCTTACCGAACCTTCGTTGGGTGTTCTACGGTTTTACGGTGCGCTTGGTCGGCGCGCCGTTTTTTTTGCCTGGGTTTTATCGTACCGCGCTGGATGAACGCTGGATTTGTGGCGAGGGAATTATCCCCGCTGGGGCGCGCAGCGGCCCCGAAACCTGACATCTCGGTGCGTCAGATAGGTTAAGTCCTCCTTGCTGGACTGCTGCGCAGCCCTGCGGAGATAAATCCCTTCGCCACAACTACATTCGGCTCAGGTTAATCAGCGCCGCAGTCAACCGCTCGATATCCTTCGCCAAGGTGATCAACCCTGGGGTAATGCGAATACACGGCCCGACACTGGTGTTGCGCACCACGGTGAAGATCCCGTAGTCATTGAGCAGTCGATCGGCCATCGCCTGTTGATCGGGCTGGGCGGTGAAGCGCATCGACGTGATGCCACAGTACAGGCGCGGATCGTCCGGCGTCATGATTTCGATCCCCGGTACATCACGCACGGCGTTCACCCACAGGTCGCGCAGATAACTGAGCCGCACGCCCTTGGCCGATGCGCCACCCAATGAGCGGTGCTCCTCCAGGACCAAGGGCAGGGTGAGCAAAGCCGGGATATTGGGCGTGCTGTGGGGCGTTCGCGAGCGCACGTCTGCGGCTGGATAATGATCTTCGTCCATGTCCGGGTCGATGTCGGCCAGCCGTTGCGGTGCGATGTATAAAAAGCCCAGGGCCAGCGGCCCGCCGATCCACTTCTGCAGGTTGAACCCGGCGAATTCGATACCGAGCTTCTTCAGATCGAAATCGATCTGGCCCAGGGCGTGGGCACCGTCGAGAATGATATCGACGCCAAACTCACGGGCGGTTTCGGCAATGGCCTGGACCGGCATCACCAGCCCAGTGAGGTGGTTGACGTAGGTCAGCGCCATCAGCTTGAGGCGCGGGTAACGAATGAACGCTTGGCGATAAGTGCCCACCAGGCTTTCGAAACTGGCGGGGTGCGGGTGGACGAGTTCAATCACCTCTACGCCACGCTGCCGGGCCAGCCAGCGCATTGCGCTTTTGACCGACGCGTATTCCAGATCACAGATCAGCACCTGATCGCCAGGCTTGAGACCGTTGTAGTTGCGAATCAGCGTTTGCAGGGCGTCTCCGGCACTGTTGGCCAACGCTACGCTAGCGGGGGACGCGTGAATCAGTTGCGCCACTTGCTGACGAATCGCTTCGCCATGGTCCCGGTCGAAATGCTGGCGCGCGTACACAGAGTTACCGCGGTTGACGAACTCAATATTGCGTTGGTACTCCTCGACCACGGTCCGGGACATGCGGCCGAAGTAGCCGTTTTCCAGATTGAGCGGCCCATTGGGGTCGACATCGTAGCGACCCACAAAAGTTTCCCAGAAAGCTTCATCGTGGGCGCGCAGGGTGTTCTCGGGCATGGCGAGGCTCAATCAATGTTGGGGCTTGGGTTTGCCGTGTTTGGCACGCAGGGGGTCAAGCAGATCCGACAGACCGTTGTGGTCGATCTCCTGCATCAGCGCCAGCAAACCGCCCAGTTCCCCGTGAGGAAAACCCTCGCGAGCGAACCAGTTCAGGTATTGCCCGGGCAGGTCGGCCAGGATTCGGCCTTTGTATTTGCCGAAGGGCATCTGGCGTGTCACCAGCAGTTCGAGCTTTTCCGGGTTCATGGCAGGGGTCTTGATTCAGTCAGCCTGGAAAATACAGGCATTCTGCATGCAGGCCAAATGACAGATCATGCAAAGAACACGGATACAGTTATCGAGCGATTGATTAACTTATTGATTTTTAATGTTTTTATTTGTGATTGCGGCTGGCACGACCGATGCAATATTCCTTGTAGGTTTTTTATTCACCAAGCAAAGGAATTGAAAAATGACCGACATCAACAAAGAATCCATCTCCGTCCTGAACGACCTGATCGAGACCAGCAAAGATGGTCAGGAAGGTTTCAAGACTTGCGCTGAAGACATCAAGCATCCACAACTCAAGGATTTGTTCGTCCAGCGCGCCGCAGACTGCGCTGCCGCCGCGGCTGAGCTGCAAGCCGCCGTACGGGCTCTGGGTGGCGATCCGGAAACTTCCACCAGCGTTGCCGGTGATATGCATCGCCGTTGGGTGGACGTGAAATCCATGTTCACTGGCAAGGACGAAGAAGCGGTGCTCAACGAAGCCGAGCGCGGTGAAGACCATGCCCTTAAGGCTTACAAAGAAGCCATGGAGAAAATCAGCAAGCACAACCTGGTTGGTATTCGCGATCTGGTTGAGCGTCAGTATCATGGTGTGCAGCGCAACCATGACCAGGTAAAAGCCCTGCGTAACCAGGCGCGCGCCAGCTAAACAAGCGCGCTGTACAAAAAAACGCCAGCCTGTCTGGCGTTTTTTTATGCCGATCATGTAACGGTGGCTCTGGACTCAAATAGATAGCCAGCTAATAATTGCACCCTCCATCACCCTTTATTGCATCTATCGTTACTGCGTCCCCATAAGAGTTTTTCGCGTGCCCATTACTTTCCAGGCCCTGTTCGCTCCCGACCGCCTCGCTGTGCAATTCGCCATCAAGACCGTGCTTGGTGGCGGCTTGGCGCTTTGGCTGGCCTTGCGCTGGGGCCTGGAGCAGCCTTCATGGGCGTTGATGACCGCGATCATCGTGGCGCAACCGCTGTCCGGGATGGTGGTGCAGAAAGGTTTGGCGCGATTGGTCGGCACCCTGGTGGGCACCGTCATGTCGGTGGTGTTCATGGGGCTGTTTGCTCAGGCACCCTGGTTGTTCCTACTGGCGCTGGCCGTGTGGCTGGGCTTGTGCACGGCTTGCTCCACACTGCTGCGCAGCGCCTGGTCCTATTCGTTCGTGCTGGCCGGTTACACAGTGGCAATCATTGCCTTGCCGGCCATTTCCCATCCGCTGGGGGTGTTCGATCAGGCCGTGGCGCGCTGTACGGAGATCAGCCTGGGCATTGTCTGCGCCACGGCGGCCAGCGCGTTGCTCTGGCCGTTGCGGGTCGAGCGGCAATTGGCCGATCAGGCCCGTGTCGCCTGGCAGAGCGGCATGCAGGCGGCCCGTGCCACCCTGACGGGCGATGCCCAGGCCCGTAAAGGACTGCTGGAAATCCTCGGCAAGATCGTCGCCGTGGACGCCCAGCGTGAACACGCCTGGTTCGAAGGCAGCCTGGGTCGGCAACGGGCTCGGGCCATCAGCGCTCTGAGCCAGAAACTGTTGATGCTGCTGCGCATCTCCCGCTCGGTACGGCGGCAATGGAAACAACTCGATCCTGAGGAAGCCGAGGCCCTCAAGCCGTGGATGAGCGAGGTGCAACAAGCCCTCGACGCCGACAGCGCGACCCTGCAAGCCTTGCGACCACGGGTGCTGGATGCATCCCACGATCCACTGATCAGCCCGGCGCAAAGTTATTGCCTGGCCCGCTTCGCCTTGTTGCTCGATACCGCCCTGGCTGCCTGCGCAGCCTTGAAGGCGGTGCAAGAGGGCAGGGAGGCGGTGGATCCGCCGCGCACCCTGGCGCCCCATCGTGACCTGCCCCTAGCCATGGTCTTTGGTGCGCGTAGCGCCCTGGCGTTTCTGGCGGTCGCCTGTTTTTGGCTGGCGACTGCCTGGCCTGCCGCCTCAGGCGCGCTGGTGCTCACCTGCGTGGTGTGCAGTCTGTTCGCCAGTCGTGAAAACGGCGCGCAGATCGGCATGAGTTTTCTTCGGGGAATTCTGTTGGCGGTGCCGACGGCGTTTGTCATCGGTGAGATTTTGCTGCCGCAGTGGAGCAGTTTTGCGATGTTGTGCATGGCCATGGGCGTGCCGCTGTTCCTGGGGGCGCTGGGCATGGCCAAGCCGCAGATTTTCGCCACGGCCACCTCGTTCTGTCTGCATTTCGTGGTGCTGATATCGCCGCTCAATGCCATGAAATATGACGTGGCGGCGTTCTTCAACAATGCTCAAGCGATGATGATCGGTGTGGGTGCGGCGGTGTTGGCATTCAACCTGCTGATTCTGCGCGATCCGGCCTGGCATAGCCGGCGCCTGCTGGCCGCCACGCTGGATGATCTGGTGCGGTTGACGCGCCGTAGCCTGCGGGGCGCCGAGAGCTGGTTCGGCGGACGCATGGCTGATCGGCTGTTGCAACTGGCGCGGCACTATCCCGAACTGCCGGTGCCGGCGCGTAGCCGTTGGGATGACGGATTGCTTGGCCTGGACATGGGTGACGAGTTGCTGCACCTGCGTTTGAGTCTGGCCGTCGCCCAAATGCCCGACAACCGGGCCCAGCGCCGTTACTTCGATGCGCTGGAGCAGGTGCTTGAGCGCGGTCCGGCAGTTGATCAGGCCGAAGCACTCGGCCCGGCGAGCAACGAGTTCCTGAAGGTGTTGTCGACGCAACCGCCCGGCGATGCGCTGAAACTGGCCCAGGGTGCGGTGGTGCAATTGCAGAACAGCTGGCGCGCCTGGTGCCGTCAGCACGAACCTGAACAACGGGAGCACAGCCATGGGCTTGCGTGAGTGGTCGATAGGCGGGGTATTGCTCAGCCCGTTCTTGATTTATGTGGTGCTGGCCTTGCTGGTGACCGGTGGGCTTCGCCTGTTGCTCAGCCTCGTGCCGGCCGGGCGCTGGATCTGGCATGAAGCCTTGTTCGACTGCGCCCTGTATGTCTGTGTCCTGACTGTTATTACCGTGGTCCTCGGACCGCTATAAGGAGTTGAACATGCGTACTTCCGTACGTGTTGCCGTCACGCTGAGCGTGGTGGCCGTGGCGATCTTTGCCGGGTTTCATCTGTGGCAGTACTACATGCTCACGCCCTGGACTCGGGATGCGCGGATTCGCGCCGACGTGGTGGTGATCGCCCCCGACGTGTCGGGTTGGGTGCGCGAGCTCAAGGCGGTGGATAACCAGCAGGTCAAGGCCGGCGATGTATTGCTGAGCATCGACCGCGAACGTTTCGAGGCCGCGCTGGAGAAAGCCCGGGCGGTGGTCCAGACCCGGCAGCAGCAACTGAGTTTGCGTGAACACGAAGCCAGTCGACGCGCCGCTCTGGGGCCCCAGGCTATCAGTGCCGAGTTGCGGGAAAACGCCCAGATCAACGCCGGCATCGCCCGAGGCGAACTGCGCGAGGCCCAGGCCGAGGCCAAGGTCGCCGAACTCAACCTGGCCCGCAGCCAGGTCCTGGCCCCACGGGGTGGCCATATCACCAACCTGCGTCTGGCCGAGGGCAACTACGTGAATGCCGGACAACCGGTCATGGCGCTGATCGACGATTCAACGTTTTATGTGCAGGCCTATTTCGAAGAAACCAAACTGCCCAGGATCCGCGTTGGCGATCCGGTCAAGGTCTGGTTGATGAGCGCCGGTCATGCCCTGCAAGGCCACGTCGAAAGCATCAGCCGCGGCATCACCGACCGCAATACCAATCCCGATGCGCAGTTGCTGGCGGAGGTCGAGCCGACCTTCAATTGGGTGCGCCTGGCCCAGCGGATTCCGGTGCGGATCAAGCTGGACAAGGTGCCAGAAGGGGTAAACCTGAGCGCGGGAATGACGGCGAGCGTGCAGGTGCGTGAAGACTTGCAATAACTTTGTGGCGAGGGGATTTATCGAAACGTCGCACCGCCCCGCTGGGGCGCGAAGCGGCCCCAATATCTCAAGACCTCTGAGGTGTGTCTGCCCGAGCGCAGGGGGCTGCTTCGCAGCCCAGCGGGGATAAATCCCCTCGCCACAGGTCATTCACTTTAGATAGTGGTAATCAGCCGACGGTGATCGCCGGCAGCGTCGGCAAGGTCACGGTCTGTTGCTTGCGTGGCGCGAGGATTTCCGCTTCGCCGTCCACCACCAGCTCGTCGCGCTGATTGAACACGCGAGTGGCAATGCGTACGCGAAACTTCGGCAGTTTCTCCAGGATCTCCAGGCGCACGGTCAGGGTGTCGCCAATCTTCACCGGCTTCTGGAAACTCATCTGCTGGCCGATATAGATGGTGCCCGGCCCAGGCAGCTCGCAGGCCACCGCCGCGCTGATCAGCGCACCGCTGAACATGCCATGGGCGATGCGCTCCTTGAACATGCTCGCCGCAGCGAATTCGGCATCCAGGTGCACCGGGTTGTGATCGCCCGACATGGCGGCGAACAGCTGGATGTCGCGCTCTTCGACGGTCTTGCTGTAGCTGGCGGTCTGACCGACTTCGAGGGCTTCGTAGGGGATGTTGGTAACCTGGGTCATCTATCAAATCCTGTGACGAGTAAAGGAAAACGCTGCAAACCTATTCGCTGCGTGGCGGTCGCTTGTGACTCAGGGCCTGGGCAATCCAGGCCAGCACGTCGGCCGTCACTTCATCGCGGTTGGTTTCATTGAACAGTTCGTGCCGGGCTTGCGGGTAAATCGTCAATTGCAAGTGCTGGCTGCCGGCGCCGCGCAGGGCGTCGGCCAGATCCTTGAGACGTTTGCCTTCACTCACCGGATCACATTCACCGCCGATCACCAGCAGGGGCAGGCCCGGATCGATCTGGGCGAGATTGGACGCTTTGCTGATCTGCTGCAACCCGCCGAGCAGGTCGACCCACAACTGATTGGTGCAACGAAAGCCGCACAGCGGGTCGTGGAGGTACTTGTCGACCTCGGCCGGGTCGCGGCTGAGCCAGTCGAAGGGGGTACGCGTGGGTTTGAATTTCTTATTGAAACTGCCGAAGGACAGCCACTCGATCAGGGCGCTGCGGCCCTTGGGACCCTGGCGCTTGCGCTCGAAACAGGCGATCAGGCGCGCGGCACGATAGAGCGCCACGGGCTGGAAATTCGAACCGCTGAGAATCGCCCCGTGCAGACTGGCGCTGTGATGTAACAGGTAACCCTGGGCGATGTAGCTGCCCATGCTGTGACCCAGCAACACAATGGGAACATCGGGGTGTTGCTGGCCGATGTGTTGATTGAGGCTGGCCAGGTCGCCGACCACCTTGGCCCAGCCATCCTCGTCGGCAAAATGGCCGAGCATCGCTGCTTCGCCGGTTTTGCCATGGCCGCGCAGGTCCGGCGCGTAGACACCGTAGCCTGCATCGCACAGCGCCCGGGCCAGACGCGCGTAGCGGCCGCTGTGTTCGGCCATGCCGTGGGCCAGCATGATCACCGCTTCAGGGGCGGTTTCAGGCAGCCACTGATTGACGAACAGGCGGGTGTGGTCGGTGGCGGTGAGCATGAACGTTTGGTGGATCATGGTCATTCCTTTACTCACGGGCATACACAAGGGCAAACACAGCGTCGCTGCATTGTATAGCGCATCCGTTGCGTCTCGCCTGATCAAGTCACGTTACGTTACGTCGTGGCAGGTAGATTCACACAATCTATGAAGCAGGTTGCCATATTTGCCTGATTGGCCATAGCTGCTAGTGTCCCAAGAGCACCGCCTGTGCAAGAGCCACAGAAGCGGCCCGGACACGTTCAGGTAAAGAGGATAAAAACAATGCAGCCTGATTTCTGGAATGACAAACGCCCGGCCGGCGTGCCCCTGGACATTGACGTGGGGGCCTACAAATCGGTGATCGAGGTGTTCGAGCGTTCCTGCAAGAAATTCGCCGACCGTCCGGCGTTCAGCAACATGGGGGTTACCCTGACCTATGCCGAACTCGAGCGCTACAGCGCTGCCTTCGCCGGCTACCTGCAAGCCCATACCGACCTGGCGCCTGGCGATCGTATCGCGGTGCAGATGCCCAATGTCCTGCAATACCCCATCGCCGTGTTCGGTGCCTTGCGCGCCGGGCTGATCGTGGTCAACACCAACCCGTTGTATACCCCGCGGGAAATGCGCCACCAGTTCAAGGACTCCGGCGCCCGGGCACTGGTGTACATGAACCTGTTCGGACAGAAAGTCCAGGAGGTGCTGCCTGACACCGATCTGCAGTATCTCATCGAGGCGAAGATGGGCGACCTGATGCCCACTGCCAAGGGCTGGCTGGTCAATACGCTGGTGAGCAAGGTCAAGAAGATGGTCCCTGACTATTCGCTGCCCCAGGCCGTTTCCTTCAAGAGCACGTTGCGCCTGGGGCGGGGCCATGGCATCAAACCGCTGAAAGTCAGCCTCGAGGACATCGCGGTGCTGCAATACACCGGCGGCACCACCGGCCTTGCCAAGGGAGCGATGCTGACCCATGGCAACCTGGTAGCGAACATGCAGCAGGCCCGGGCATGCCTGGGCCAGTTCGGCGACGACGGCCAACCGTTGCTGCGCGAAGGCCAGGAGGTGATGATCGCGCCGCTGCCGCTGTACCACATCTATGCCTTCACGGCGAATTGCATGTGCATGATGGTCACCGGCAACCACAACGTGCTGATCACCAACCCGCGGGACATCGGTGGCTTTATCAAGGAGCTGAAGAATTGGCGTTTTTCGGCGCTGCTGGGGCTCAACACGCTGTTCGTGGCGCTGATGGACCATCCGGATTTCAAGACCCTGGATTTCTCCAGCCTCAAGCTCACCAACTCCGGTGGCACTGCGCTGGTCAAGGCCACCGCCGAGCGTTGGGAACAGCTCACCGGCTGCCGGATCACCGAAGGCTATGGCCTGACCGAAACCTCGCCGGTGGCCTGCACCAACCCCTACGGCACCAAGTCCCGGCTGGGCACGGTGGGGCTGCCGGTGCCGGGCACGCTCATGAAAGTGGTCAGCGACGACGGCGCCGAACAGCCATTGGGTGAGCGCGGTGAGTTGTGCATCAAGGGCCCGCAAATCATGAAAGGCTACTGGAACAAACCCGAAGCCACCGCCGAGGTGCTGGACAGCGAAGGCTGGTTCAAATCCGGTGACATCGCGGTGATCGACCCGGACGGTTTCGTGCGCATCGTCGATCGCAAGAAAGACATGATCATCGTCTCGGGTTTCAACGTATACCCCAACGAAATCGAAGACGTGGTGATGGCCCATCCGAAAGTTGCCAACTGCGCGGTGATCGGTGTGCCGGACGAACGTTCGGGGGAGGCGGTGAAACTGTTCGTGGTGCCACGCGAGACGGGCGTCAGCCTTGAAGAGCTCAAGGCTTACTGCAAGGAGAACTTCACCGGCTACAAGATACCCAAGCACATCGTGCTGCGAGAGTCGTTGCCGATGACGCCAGTGGGCAAGATATTGCGGCGGGAGTTGCGGGATATCGCCTGAGGCCAGCCATCCTTT
>NZ_CAAKGZ010000028.1:0-41384 GCF_901007645.1 Pseudomonas sp. FG-3G | reverse complement strand
TTTTTATGTATTCGCAGTGATTAACCAGTGCCTAGTATTTTTACTCTAAAAATGACCACTGAATATTCTTGAGTCATATTTATGACTGTAGGGGCCACTTTTGGCTCTAGGCGACCCTTGGCAAAGCTGCTACTCTCGGCGCGCTTTTGTGACTTCTCGGCGTTGAATTAGGCCAGATTCACCAATAAACACACACCAATAATAATCGCATCAAATGCGGTGAGAATTCGCGTTGCTGAGGAGTGGGCTTCCATGATCGAAGACTTTTGGAAGGATAAGTACCCAGCTGGGATTGCTGCCGACATCAATCCAGACGAGTATCCGAATATTCAGGCGGTGTTGAAGCAGTCCTGCCAACGCTTCGCCGACAAGCCGGCATTCAGCAACCTGGGCAAGACAATTACCTACGGGGAACTGTATGAATTGTCCGGTGCCTTTGCTGCGTATCTGCAACAGCATACCGACTTGCAGCCTGGCGATCGAATCGCCGTGCAACTGCCCAACGTTCTCCAGTACCCGGTTGCCGTGTTCGGTGCGATTCGCGCCGGCCTGATCGTGGTCAACACCAACCCGCTGTACACCGCGCGGGAAATGGAACACCAGTTCAACGACTCCGGCGCCAAGGCGCTGGTGTGCCTGGCGAACATGGCGCACCTGGCCGAGGCTGTGGTGCCCAAGACGGGCGTCAAGCATGTGATCGTCACCGAAGTTGCCGATCTGCTGCCGCCACTCAAGCGTCTGCTGATCAACAGCGTGATCAAGTACGTCAAGAAGATGGTCCCCGCTTATCACTTGCCCAAGGCCATCAAGTTCAACGATGTGCTGAGCAAGGGCCACGGCCAGCCAGTGACCGAAGCCAACCCCACCAGTGACGACGTGGCCGTGTTGCAGTACACCGGCGGCACCACTGGCGTGGCCAAGGGCGCGATGCTGACCCATCGCAACCTGGTGGCGAACATGTTGCAGTGCAAGGCGCTGATGGGGTCCAACCTCAACGAAGGTTGCGAGGTCCTGATCACGCCTCTGCCGCTGTATCACATCTACGCTTTCACCTTCCATTGCATGGCGATGATGCTGATCGGCAACCACAATATCCTGATCAGCAACCCGCGCGACCTCCCGGCGATGGTCAAGGAACTGTCGAAGTGGAAGTTCAGCGGTTTTGTCGGCCTCAACACGTTGTTCGTGGCCCTGTGCAACAACGAAGCCTTCCGCAACCTGGATTTCTCGGCAATGAAGGTGACGTTGTCCGGTGGCATGGCCCTGCAACTGGCGGCGGCCGAGCGCTGGAAAGAGGTTACCGGCTGCCCGATCTGCGAAGGTTACGGCATGACCGAAACCAGTCCGGTCGCCACGGTCAATCCGATCCAGAAAATCCAGATTGGCACCATCGGCATTCCGGTGCCGTCGACGCTGTGCAAGATTATCAATGACGCCGGCGAAGAACTGCCATTGGGCGAAATCGGTGAACTGTGTGTGAAAGGTCCACAGGTCATGAAGGGCTACTGGCAGCGCCAGGACGCCACCGACGAGATCCTCGACAGCGAAGGCTGGCTCAAGACCGGCGATATCGCGCTGATCCAGCCGGACGGCTACATGCGCATCGTCGATCGCAAGAAAGACATGATCCTGATCTCCGGTTTCAACGTATACCCCAACGAGCTGGAAGACGTGCTGGCGACCCTGCCGGGCGTCCTGCAGTGCGCGGCCATCGGTGTACCGGACGAAAAATCCGGCGAGGCAATCAAGATTTTCATTGTGCCCCGCCCGGGTGTCACGCTGACCAAAGAGCAGGTGATGGAACACATGCGCGCCAACGTCACGGGCTACAAAGTGCCCAAGGCGGTGGAATTCCGCGACGCGCTGCCGACCACCAACGTGGGCAAGATCCTGCGACGCGAGTTGCGTGATGAAGAACTGAAGAAGTTGGGTCTGAAGAAGTAAAACCGCTGCCAATAAAAAGCCCCGCCAGTGCGGGGCTTTTTATTACGCGGCAATTCTGGGGCGTGGCAGCTGTTGTGGCGAGGGAGCTTGCTCCCGCTGGGCTGCGCAGCAGCCCCTCCGATCCAACTGATCCACTGCAAGGGGCCGCTACGCGTCCAGCGGGAGCAAGCTCCCTCGCCACAATAGCGCCTCTGCGCCACCCACCTGTGTAGAGCGTTACAACCGAAACTGCGCAAAATCCAGGTTAGTGCCACCCGGGCGCATGTCCTGCAGGTACGAATCCTTGTCGGCGCTCAGCTCCAGGCTCAGGGCCGCCTTGCGCTTGCCCTGGTTGCGCACTTCCAGGCCTTCCATTTTTTCGCGCAGGAACACGGTCGGCACCTTCAGGTGCAGCAGCTCATCGGTGGCCGGCGTGTGCAGCAGCAGGTGAATCCATTCGTACTGACCGATGGCCAGGCGTGCCACCGGGATATCGAACCAGAAGATGTTGCGGTTGCGGTTCAATTCGCTGAAGTGGCAGTTATTGACGCCCAGTACGGCGCCGTCCAGTTCCTGGTTTCTGCGGGCGATGGCCTGCTTTTTATCGAGTTTCATAACGTTCCTACGAGATTGGAGCTTCAGGTCGCAGCCTGAATACGTGGGGCATTCTCGGGGGTGGATCGGCAAACATAAAGCGCAACCTGCATCTGACGATGAAATGCGCTGCTGAAAAAATGAAACTCCCCGCAAACGGCCTCGGTCAACCCTTATGTAATGACTTTTCGTACAGTTGTTCACAGGAGAGACATCATGGGTAGCACGAGCGATAAAGTGAAGGGCGTTGCCAACGAAGCCGTCGGCAACATCAAGCAAGGCGTCGGCAAGGCCACCGACAATGACCGCATGCGCGCTGAGGGCGTGGTCCAGGAGAAAAAAGGTGAGGTTCAGCAAAACGTGGGCAAGGCCAAGGACGCAGTCAAGAAAGGCGTTGACGAGGCATAACCGGCCTGCTGAATAACCGATTGGAACGGCCATCCGCGGGTGGCCGTTGTCATGTCTGCTCGAACTTGCACCGGGGAAATTGTTCCAAAGTCGCCAAACAGGTTACTTTTGTCTTGGATAGCAACCCCGAGAGTCGCCAGGCGACCTTCCTTTTTTGCGGCGAAAGGAGACGCACATGATGTTCCCGGCCTTGAAAGGCTTACCCTTGCATCGTGTGATGATGCGTACCGTGACTGAGTTTCTCGACGACGAGATGTCGACCTACGCCTCGGCATTGGCCTACCAGATGCTGTTTTCGCTGTTCCCCTTCATTCTGTTCCTGATCGCACTGATCGGTTTCCTGCATTTGCCGGACTTCTTCTCCTGGCTGCGCCTGCAATCGGAACTGGTGTTGCCGCCCCAGGCCCTGGAGCAGGTCAACCCGGTGATCGACCAGCTTCAGCAATCCAAGGGGGGGTTGTTGTCAGTGGGTATCGTCATTGCGTTGTGGACTGCCTCGGCCGGTGTCCGATTGATGATGAGCGCGATGAACGCCGCCTACGATGTGGTAGAGGGCCGTCCGATCTGGAAGCGCTTTCCGCTGTCGATTTTCTACACCATCGGCATCGCCGGCATGTTGTTGGCCGCCGCGGCGCTGATGGTGCTCGGGCCGCAGGTGATGGGCTGGATCGCGGCCCAGGTCGGGCTGGAGGAGTTCATCGTCACACTCTGGACCATCGTGCGCTGGCCGGTGATCGTGTTTTTGCTGATGGTGGCCGTGGCGTTGATCTATTACGTGATGCCTGACGTCAAACAGGAGTTTCGCTTTATTACACCGGGGTCGGTGCTGGCGGTGGTGGTGTGGATCATCGCGTCCCTGGGCTTTGCGTTTTACGTCAAGACCTTCGCCAACTACAACGCCATGTATGGCAGTATCGGCGCGATCATCGTGCTGTTGCTGTACTTCTACATTTCTTCGGCGGTGCTGTTGCTCGGTGCGGAGATGAACGCGGTGATCGAGCACATGTCCGCCGAGGGCAAGGACCGTGGTGAAAAGAGCCCGGGCGAGCACGAAAAACAGCATGTGTCGGGCCTGGGCCGTGACCATTCCATTCCTCACCCCCACACTGACGAAACCTGACCATGATTCGTGAAATCCTGAAAATGGGCGACGAACGCCTACTGCGTATTGCCCCGCCGGTGCCGCCGGAAATGTTCGACAGCCCAGAGTTGTGGCAGTTGATCGACGACATGTTCCAGACCATGGAAAGTGTGGGCGGCGTCGGCCTGGCCGCGCCGCAGATCGGTGTCGACCTGCAACTGGTGATCTTTGGCTTCGAGCACAGCGAGCGTTACCCGGACGCCGAGGCGGTGCCCCAGACGATCCTGATCAACCCGCTGATTACGCCGTTGGGCCCACTGATGGAGGAGGGGTTCGAGGGCTGCTTGTCGGTGCCGGGCCTGCGCGGTGCGGTCGATCGCTATCAGCACATTCGCTACGAAGGCTTTGACCCCAAAGGCGAAGCCATTGTGCGCACGGCCTCGGGCTTTCATGCGCGGGTGGTGCAGCATGAGTGCGACCACCTGATCGGGCGGCTGTACCCCTCGCGCATCACTGACTTCAGTAAGTTCGGCTTTACCGAGGTCATGTTTCCGGACCTGGACCCTGCGGTGGACGACTAGCCTACGCAAACCCTCTGTGGGAGCGAGCCTGCTCGCGATAGCGGTGAGTCAGCTATGAAGCTGTTGACTGACACGCCGCTATTGCGAGCAGGCTCGCTCCCACATTGGATTGTGATGCGCTTCAGGAGAGTGTTTTAGGTTCCATCCCCATCGCAATCATCGGCTTGCTGCGTGCATAACGACTCAGGCGCTCGGCCATCGCATAAGGCAGCACGGGGTCGAAGCTGAACCCCTGCCGCTCATAAAAGCCGCGCAAATCAGGATGGCAGAACAACCAGACCGGTCCTTCCACGCCTTTCACCGCTTCGTCGATCAAGCGCGCCGCGATCCCCTGCATGCGATACGTCGGGTCGACAAACAACCCCGTCAGCCAATGCCCACCCGATACCGCTCGCAAGCACAGGGCCGCGATGATTTCATCCTGCCGCGCCACCCACAACTGCGCTTCACGCACCGCTTTCATTGAAGATTGGTGGGCGCGATAAAACTTGTTCATCAGCGGCCACAAGGGTTCATCGAGCCGCGTGTAGTGGGTCTGGGACATGGCAAAGTCAGGGGCGGTGAAGGGGAGGGTGATTATAAAAGAACATGTCGGCGGCGATAGGTGTATACCTGACTTCACATCCCGTATGAGTGGAGTACGTATCATGGCCAAAGGCATGGATTCAAAAAAAGCGGCAAAGAAAAAACCGGCGAAGACCGCCGATGAAAAGCGCGCCGACAAAAAGGCCAAGAAGGTGAATCTGTTCGGTCATTGAATCGACGCCAGCGGGCGATAGGCCAGGGATGCATCCCGGCCATCGGCCCGCTGACCCCCGCAGCCTATCAAAGCGAGGCGAGGAACATGTCCGTAGCCGGGTCTTTGCCGGAAGTGCGACTTTCCTGGTCCTTCTCGACCTGCGCCATCGCCGTCTTGTCCTGCATGCGCTGGGCAATCTCCTGACTGACCGCCAATTGCTTCTCGGGCGGCATCGCCTCGAACTCCTCCTGGGTGATGCCCATCTCTTCAAGAATGCTGTCGCGCAGACGCTCTTCAGGCGTCTTGCTCATGTAGTCCTTGAATGCGTCCAGAGCAGAGCTGCCCTGTGTCTTGGCCTCATCGGAGGCTGATGAAGCAACGGTCTGCAACTGAACCCGGGTCTTGGCAAACGCTTCATCAACCTTGTCGCTGATGGCGGTGGCGGCATTGACCTGCTGTGTGGCTTGTCGCGCGATCGAAGCCTGCACCTGCGTGCTGCCCTGGCTGGCCTGAGCCTGGACGTTATCGCGCAATGCCTGCAGCGCGGCGCTTTGCAGGCCGCTGGCGGCTTCTGCGGTGGGATCCTCGCCCGGACGCTTGGGCAGCAAAATCATCGCTTGCTGTTGTGCACTGACCAACATGATGGATACCTGCGGTTATGGCTGAGCCATGTGCAGGAGCAAATCCCATGCCGCCGTCGCGAGCCCTGGATCCAAAGGCCTGTGTAGCATCTGCCGGCGATCATGGCGGCCAATCCTTGCCGTCGGACGGCATGGATCGACCGCACGTGACCGTCGGGCTCAGGTACTTTCGCGAACCTTGAGTTCAAATCCCATGTCCACCACCGGCTGAGCGATGCGGTTGCCGGCCATCAACGTGAGTATCTGTTCGGCGGCGCGCTGGCCGATGGCTTCCCGTGGCGTGCTGATGCTGCTCAGGCGCGGCACCATGTGGGCCGAGGCGGGCAAATCGTTGAAGCCCAGGACTGCAACCTGTTCGGGAATCTTGATGCCACAGCGCAGGGCTTCGAACAGCGCGCCGTGGGCCAGGTCGTCGTTGCCGAAGAAGATTGCATCGACGTCCGGATGGCTGGCGAGTAACTGCAGGAACAGTTCGCCGCCCAGGCCCACCGAGGATGGCCGTGGGGTCAGCAGTTCCAGATCCGGGTCGTACAGGCCGGCTTTCTGCAAAGCACGGCGAAAACCTTCGCCACGCAGCAACGTGCGCTGGTCCAGTTGCGCGCCGACATAGGCCAGGCGCTTGCGACCCCGGGAGATCAAGTGCTCGGCCGCCGTCTCGCCGGCCTTGAGTTGCGAAAAGCCGACGCAGTTAAGGCCCGCACCGGGGTCCAGTTCCATCATGTACACGCAGGGAATGTTGCTGGCCTCGATCATGCGCCGGGCGCTTTCGGTACGGTCGAAGCCGGTCAGCAACAGACCGCGTGGCTGATAGGCCATGTAGTTGCGCAGCAGGTCTTCTTCTTCGTCCCGGGAATAGTGATAGTTGCCGATGACCACTTCGAAGCCCTTGGGCCTGAGCACACGATGAATGGCTTCCAGGGTGTCGATGAACAACAGGTTGGACAACGACGGCACCAGCACCACCACCGAATGGCTCTGGGCCGAAGCCAGGGCGCGGGCGGCGGGGTTGACCACGTAGTTCAGGTCGCGGGCGGCCTGGCGGACTTTTTCCACCAGGCTTTCGGCAACGGTGCTGACGCCGCGCAGGGCACGGGAGGCGGTGATAGGACTGACACCGGCCAGGCGTGCGACTTCGTTGAGCGTAGGGCGACCGGTGGTGCGGGTATTCTTATCGTTTTTAGTGACGGTCATCAGGGCGGCTTGCCAAACAAAAATCAAGGCACTAAGGTAGCGCTGTCTCGACGCGGCTGCAAATGCGTGAGCGGGGTTTGCCTGAGCCCTGACCGTTAGCGTTGTGAACGAACATGCTGCAACCACAAAAATGACAAGAAGGCGTCGGCAACTTCTGCTTTTGCTCTGGTGTCACAACTTGCAAAGGTAGCGCTGTCTGCGCGCTGAGGTGTTACATGAATAATCCCATCACCGCCCTGGTCATCATGGGCGTTGCCGGTTGCGGCAAGACTTGCGTCAGCCAGGCCCTGTGCCAGTTGAGCGGCGCCACCGCCATTGAAGGCGACACTTTCCACCCTGCGGCCAACATCCAGAAGATGAGCGCCGGTATCCCCTTGAACGACGACGACCGTGCCGGCTGGCTTGACAGCCTGTGCGACGAGTTGCGCCGTGTCGATGCGATGGGCGAGCGTCCGGTGCTGACCTGTTCGGCCCTCAAGCACAGTTATCGCGAGCGTCTGCGCAGTGCCTTGCCAGGCCTTGGCTTCGTATTTCTTGAGTTGACCCCTGAAGTGGCCGCCGACCGCGTGTCCCATCGTCCGGGGCATTTCATGCCGTCGACCCTGATCGACAGCCAGTTTGCCACCCTTCAATCCCCTGTTGGCGAGCCCCTGACCCTGGCTCTGGACGCATCCAGCCACAGCGTCGATGAACTGGCTCATCAGGCTTACGTCTGGTGGGTGGATCACGGTTTGAAGCTGGCCAGTTGAGTTGCAAAAATTTTGCGTCAGAAAGATAGCGCTGTCCCGACGGCTTACAAATAACCGCTTCAATAACAACAACAAATCAGGAGACACCTCCCATGTTCGGCATGTCCCACGAGACGTTTCTGCTGCTTGATGCAGTGGTTACGGTGATCGGACTTATCGTCCTTATCACCAAGTTCAAACTCCACCCGTTCATTGCACTGACCATCGCGGCCGCTTTTCTGGGCCTGACCTCGGGCATGCCGATCGGCACCATCATCAAGGCGTTCCAGGACGGCTTCGGTGGCGTGCTGGGCTTTGTCGGCATCATTCTGGCGTTGGGTACGATGCTCGGTAAAATGATGGCCGAATCGGGCGGGGCCGATCAGATCGCCCAAACCCTGATCCGCGCCTTCGGCAAGGATAAAGTGCAGTGGGCCATGATGTTCGCCGCCTTCCTGGTGGGCATTCCGCTGTTCTTCGAAATCGGTTTCGTGCTGCTGATCCCGCTGGTGTTCATCGTGGCGCGTCGCACCGGTGTCTCGATCATCAAGATCGGTATCCCGCTGCTGGCCGGTCTTTCCGCGGTCCACGGCCTGGTGCCACCGCACCCGGGCCCGCTGCTGGCGATTGGCGTATTCGGTGCCGACATCGGTAAAACCATTCTCTATGGCCTGATCGTGGCGCTGCCGACGGCCATTATTGCCGGGCCGATTTTCGGTACATTCATTGCCAAGCATATCCCCGGCCATCCGAATCAGGAGCTGGTGGACCAACTGGCACGTGAGACCGATTCTGCCGATCTGCCGAGCTTCAACATCACGCTGATCACCGTGCTCTCGCCGGTGTTCCTGATGCTGCTCAAGACCTTTGCCGATGTGGTGTTGCCTGAAGGCAATTTCTTCCGCACCTTCATGGACCTGATCGGGCATCCGATTTCTGCACTTCTGTTGGCATTACTGCTGTCGCTGTACACCTTCGGCTACAAGCAGGGCATCGGTTCGAGCCAGATACTCAAGTGGCTGGACGCGAGTCTGGCACCGACTGCGGCGATCATTCTGATCATCGGTGCAGGCGGTGGCTTCAAGCAGATGCTGGTCACCAGCGGTGTGGGTGATGTGATCGGTCACATGGCGGTGAGTGCGCAGATTTCACCGATCCTGTTGGCCTGGCTGGTGGCGGCGGTGATTCGCATCGCCACAGGCTCGGCGACCGTGGCAACCATTACGGGTGCCGGGATCGTGGTACCGGTGGTCGGGATGATTCCGGGTGTGAACCGTGAGCTGCTGGTCCTGGCGACCGGTGCCGGTTCGCTGATCCTGTCTCACGTCAACGATGCCGGCTTCTGGCTGGTCAAGCAGTACTTCAACATGACCGTGGCCGAAACCTTCAAGACCTGGACCGCGATGGAAACCATCCTGTCCGTGGTAGCGCTGATCTTCATCCTGTTGCTGTCGCTGGTGATCTAAGCGACGACGCATCACCCATTGTGGGAGCGAGCCTGCTCGCGATAGCGCACTGACCGTCAGCAACGAAGTCGACTGTCATGCCGCTATCGCGAGCAGGCTCGCTCCCACATTGGCTTCTGGTGATCTGAAGATCCAGAGTGGGAGCAAACTCCCACATTGATTTTGGTATCAGGCGTTCGGTTTGCTTACCAACCCATCCGCCCGAAACATCCCGCGAATGCCGCGAACGGCCTGGCGAATCCGGTCCTGGTTTTCGATCAGTGCAAAGCGCACGTGATCATCGCCATATTCACCGAACCCCACCCCCGGCGAGACGCAGACCTTGGCTTCGGCCAACAGTTTCTTGGCAAACTCCAGCGAACCCAAGTGTGCATAAGCCTCGGGGATCTTGGCCCAGACGTACATCGACGCCTTGGGGTTTTCCACCATCCAGCCCAGTTCATGCAGGCCCTTGACCAGCACATTGCGGCGCTGGCGGTACTGTTCGGCGATATCCCGCACGCACTGCTGGTCGCCTTCAAGCGCGGCGATGGCCGCCACTTGCAGCGGTGTGAAGGTGCCGTAGTCGTGGTAGCTCTTGATCCGCGCCAGGGCGTTGACCAGTTCCGGGTTGCCCACCATGAAGCCGATACGCCAGCCGGCCATGTTGTAGCTTTTGGACAGGGTGAAGAATTCCACGGCAATGTCTTTTGCACCCGGCACCTGCATGATCGACGGGGCTTTCCAGCCGTCGTAGACGATATCGGCGTAGGCCAGGTCGTGGATCACCAGCACGTCGTACTGTTTGGCCAAGGCGATGACCCGTTCGAAGAAATCCAGCTCCACGCATTGCGCGGTAGGGTTGGACGGAAAGCCCAGGATCATCATTTTCGGCTTGGGAATCGAGCCGCGAATGGCGCGCTCCAGCTCGTCGAAGAAATCCACCCCCGGCACCAGTGGCACCGAACGCACCTGGGCGCCGGCGATCACTGCGCCGTAGATGTGGATCGGATAGCTGGGATTGGGCACCAGCACGGTGTCGCCCTGGTCCAGGGTCGCCAGCATCAGATGCGCCAGGCCTTCTTTGGAACCGATGGTGACGATGGCTTCGGTTTCCGGGTCGATGTCCACCTCGTAGCGGTCCTTGTACCAGCGCGAAATGGCGCGGCGCAGGCGCGGTATGCCTTTGGAGGTGGAGTAACCGTGGGTGTCTTCACGCTGGGCGACGGTGACCAGCTTTTCAACGATATGTGGCGGTGTGGCGCCGTCGGGGTTACCCATGCTCAAGTCAATGATGTCTTCGCCGCGCCGACGCGCAGCCATCTTCAGCTCGGCAGTGATATTGAATACATACGGGGGGAGTCGATCGATGCGCGCAAAGCGGCGCGGCGAACCTTGGTTGGCCATTATTGCCTCGAGATACGTGAGCGCCCGGAACCGTCCGAGCGACGTTGGCCACTGCGGTGGCCTGCGGCGCAAGATAAAGGGGCTGATGGCCAATTGTCCAGTAGCGGCGCGCAACTATTTTCGACGACACTGTCGATCCGCTCAGGGGACTTTCAGTAACACCTGCGCACTGTACGACTCGCCCTGTTCAAAAAACGAATGGACTGAATGATGGAATTTTCCAGCGGTTTCCTGCTGAGCCTTTCTTTGTGCCTGGACATTGGCGTGGCCAATATCGCGATGATTACCCTGGCCATGCAACGTGGCTATTTCCAAGGTTTCGCCCTGGGCCTGGGCACATGTGTGGGGGACCTGATCTACGCGGTCCTGGCCTTGGCCGGCATGACGGTGCTGCTGCAATACGAAACGGTGCGCTGGGTGCTGTGGATCGGCGGCTCGGTGGTGCTGCTGTATTTCGCAGCGAAGATGATTCATTCGGCGATCTATCACCATGCGGCGTTGGCCGAGGCTGGCGAGGTGCGGAGTCATTCATCCGGGCAGGAGTTTTTTCGCGGGATTTTCCTGGCGATGTCGTCGCCCAGTGCCATTCTCTGGTTCGCGGCGGTGGGCGGCACATTGATCGCTCGTTCGGGCGGCGGAACGATCCTCAGCTCGGCGCTGTTCCTGAGTGGATTTCTCTGTGCCGGACTTCTCTGGTGTGCAGGCCTGTGCCTGGCAGCAACCCAGGGCGGCAGGCTGCTGGGGGATAAACTGTTGCGCTATTGCTATTGGGCATCGGCCGCCATCTTCTGCTATTTCGCGGTGTACGTGATTGTTTCTGGCTACAACGAGTTTATCGGGAAAGTGGCGCCGGCCGTTGTGCCTGGACTCGGATAAGCGAAACGGGCCTGGCAATCTTCATCAGGCTTCTATACTGCAACACCCGACCTCACGTTTCTGGAGTGTTGACGCATGGAAAAGCACGAACCCGATAACGCAGCCGAACCACGCTTCGAACACGGACGCTTTCAGATTATCGCCGGTTTTGGTGGCTGTTTTACCCCGGACACCGCCGAGGATATCCCGCTGCTCTGGGAAAAGTTTTTGCCCTGGCTCGGTAAAGTGCCAGGGCAGAAAGATGAGGTCACCTATGGCGTGTGTTGCAACCCGGACGGGAAGGGTGGGTTTGAATACATTGCCGGCGTGGAAGTCAGCCGGCTCGATGACTTGCCTGAACAGTTGCGCTGGATCGAAATACAGCCTGCGCACTACGCAGTGTTCGAACACAAAGGCCCGTTGAAAGCCCTGCCGCAGACGTTCCACTACATCTGGAAAGAGTGGCTGCCGCGATCCGGCCACACAGCTGCCGAGGCCCCGGAGTTCGAACGCTACAGCGAAGACTTCAACCCCAGGACCGGCGAAGGCTCTCTGGAAATCTGGATTCCTCTCAAACCGAGCTGATTGCCATTCTTTCGGCAATGCAAACCGGTGGGAGCGAGCCTGCTCGCGATAGCGGTGCCATATCCAACATCAATGCAAGCTGGCCCACCACAATCGCGAACAGGCTCGCGCTCACAGACAGGTTATCTCCTGGTCAAAACACCAGCCCCATCCGCCGCTCATAACCGATGCGGCCCTTGTACGCTTCGCCACTGTCGACCCAGCCCAGCCGGGTATACAGGCCGATGGCCGAGACATTATCGGCGTCGACCGAAAGCTCCAGTCCTCTGATTTGCGGCCATGCCGCCCGAGCCACGGCAGGAAGCGCTAGTAGGCAGGCCTTGCCGTAACCCTTGCCCTGGGCCCGATAATCGACTTGCAGGGCGTGCAGGGTGGCGCTGTGTTCGTTGGCCCAGGCGGGCAGTACTGGCGGGCGCTTGAGTAACAGGAACGCCACTGGCACTTCGCCTGCCAGCAACGCAAACCCTTTGACGCCAGGGCCGGGCCTGGACAACAGCGTGTGCAGTGCGCCGTGGATATCGCCGGCGAACTTGATCTGTTCGGGGTGGATTTCGATGGCTTCGACCTGCGTGCGCTGCAGCTCGGTGAGGTCTTCGTAGGGTACGAGCTGAGCGGTCACAAAAGCATCCGTTGTTTGCCGACAGAATGGGCCTGGGATTCTAGCGAATTTTTTTCTTTGAATTATTTTTGTTTGGGTTGTCGATTCGCAGTTTCTCTAAACGACAAAGGGTGTCTTCAACAAAAACCTGCGGAGAATCACCATGAATACCCAAGCCACCGAAACCGAAATCAAGGCCTTGATCGAGACTTATCGCCAGGCTGTCATGGAAAAAAATGTTGAAAAAGTCATGGCGCTCTATGACGACAACATCGTTTCGTTCGATGCCATCCAGGCCCTGCAATTCAAGGGCAAAGTCGCTTACCGGGCCCATTGGCAGGCGTGCATGGAGATGTGCCCTGGACCGCACAAGTTCGACTTCCATCAGATCGAGATTACCGCAGCTGACACGATCGCCTTCGCTCACTGGCTGGCCTATTGCGGCGGCACCAACGACAAAGGTGAAGAGCAGGCTTGCTGGATGCGCACGACCGCCTGCTATCAACGGGTGGCCGGGCAATGGAAGATTGTCCACGAACACTGGTCCGCGCCGTTTGATCCGATGGCCGGTACGGTGATGTTCGACCTGCAGCCCTGATCGTCGGTTTTTTCGCTGAGCGCTTTTCTGCGGTCCATAGTTGATCAGTTCGATCACGGAGCTTTCCATGAAGTACTTATGCCTGGTCTATAGCAACGAGCATGCGCTGCACAACTCACCCGACAGCCCGCAGGACGCTGAATGCATGGCCTACGCCGAGTCGGTCCAGGGGAGCGGTCGTATGATTGCCGCCGAGGCCCTGGAGTCGGTGCAGACCGCTACCACGGTGCGCATGCGCGGCGGCAAGTTGTCGATCACGGACGGTCCATTTGCCGAGACCAAGGAGCAACTGGCGGGCTTCTACCTGATCGACGCCAAGGACCTGAACGAAGCCCTCCAGGTCGCCGGCAACATTCCGGCGGCCCGGGTCGGCTGCGTCGAGGTCCGACCGGTACGCCAACTGAATCCCTGAACAACAATCACAAACAGGATTTCATTCATGAACCTCAAACCTGCCGCGTTCGAGTTATCCATCAGCCGAGTGATCGACGCCTCGCGCCAGAAGATTTTCCGCGCCTGGACCGAGCCGGCGCTGCTTGTCCAATGGTGGGGCCCCCACGGCATGACTACGCCGGAGTGCGAAATGGAGCTGTGGGTCGGTGGTCAGTTTCGCACCCTGATGCGTGCTCCGGACGGCAGTGAGTATCCGACCATGGGCGTGTTCCTGGAAATCGTTGCCCCGCAGCGGCTGGTCTTCACCGATGCGTTTGTGCCCGGCTGGATCCCCTCCGGCAAAGCCTTCATGACCGGCGAAGTGTTGCTTGAGGAGATGGGCGATAAAACCCTTTACACCGCCCGCGCCCTGCACTGGAACGAAGAAGACCGCCAGGCCCACGAAGCCATGGGCTTTCATGACGGCTGGGGCCAGAGCCTGGATCGGCTCGAAGCGCTGGTGACCCAGGGCATGCCCGACTGATGTCGGCCGAAGAAGTCAGTGCACGGGTCGAGCAGGTTTATCGGCAAGACTCGCGGCGCATCCTGGCGACGCTGATTCGCCTGCTGGGGGATTTCGACCTTGCAGAAGAGGCCTTGCACGAGGCCTTCTTCATCGCGGTCGAGCGCTGGCAGCGCGACGGTGTGCCGGACAATCCTCGGGCCTGGCTGGTGTCGGCCGGGCGCTTCAAGGCCATCGACAGTTTGCGCCGGCGCGCTCGCTTCGCGGCGAGCCGGCCGATGCTGATTGCCCAGCTCGAAGAACTGGAGCAGAGCGACTGGAGTGATGAGGACGTGGAAGACGATCGCCTGCGGCTGATCTTCACCTGTTGCCACCCGGCCCTGGCCGCTGATGCCCAGGTGCCGCTGACGTTGCGGGAAGTGTGCGACCTGACCACCGAAGAGATCGCCCGGGCTTTTCTCGCCGCCCCGGCGGCCATCGCCCAGCGCATCGTGCGGGCCAAGGCAAAAATTCGCGATGCGAAGATCCCCTATCAGGTGCCGTCCCGCTCGGAACTGCCCGAGCGGCTGGACAGTGTGTTGCGCGTGATCTACCTGGTATTCAACGAAGGCTATTCGGCCTCGATGGGGGCTGAGGTGACGCGTGAAGATTTGACCCGCGAAGCCATCCGCCTGGCCCGCCTGTTGATGGAGCTGTTGCCTGAAGCCGAAGTCATGGGTTTGCGGGCATTGATGCTGCTGCACGAGTCGCGGCGGCGAGCGCGAACCTCTCCCAGCGGTGAACTGATCCTGCTGGATGAGCAGGACCGGTCCTTGTGGGACGCCGACATGATCGCCGAAGGCTGCGCCCTGGTGGAAGCCGCGCTCAATACCCGAAGGTTCGGGCCTTATTGCCTGCAAGCTGCGATTGCGGCAGTGCATGCTGAAGCCCCCACGGCGCAGGAGACCGACTGGCCGCAGATCGTTGGCCTCTATGATGTGTTGCTGCGTGCGGTGCCTTCGCCGGTGATCGAACTCAACCGCGCCGCGGCCCTGGCCAAACGCGATGGACCGCAAGCGGGCTTGCAGCGGATCGACGCGATTCTGGACCGGGGCGAGTTGCTCGATTATCACCTGGCCCACTCGGCGCGGGCAGAACTCTGTCGGCAGTTGGGACGCGTGGAGGAGGCGAGGGCGGCATATCGACGCGCGCTTGAATTGACTCAGCAATTGCCGGAGAGGCGGTTTATCGAAGGGCGGCTTGCGGGATTACAGTGATGACCACAAGCGATGAAATCCTGTGGGAGCGGGCGTTGTGGTGTGCATCGTATTTATGAACAGCTGAAACCACTGTGGGAGCGAGCCTGCTCGCGATAGCGTCATGTCAGTCACATTGCTGTTGGCTGAAACATCGCTATCGCGAGCAAGCTCGCTCCCACAGGGTTTTATGGCTTGGCTGACGGGCATAACCCGTCAGTCAACCAGCCTTGATCAGAACTCGTGATCAGCGCTGTCCGGGTTCAGGTCGCTGATGCCCAGTTTGCCCGCGGCCTGTTCGATCGCGCCGGTCTGCTTGACCAGTGCGGCAATGGCGTCGCGCACGACCTGGTTGCCAGCGGTGTTGCCCGCAGCGATCAGTTGGTCGTAGTGCTCACCCTTGTTGGCGTGATCGACCATGACTTGGATCTTGGCTTCGGTGTCGGCCAGGTCGGCCTTGAGGGCGTTGTCAGCGGCCGGGTCAGCCTTGGCCACCAGGGACGACAGGCTGGCGCCGGTCATCTTGGTGCCGTCGACGCGGGTGTATTCGCCCAGGTAAACGTTGCGCACGCCTTTGGCATCGTAGAAGTGCGAGTTGTGGGTGTTGTCGCTGAAGCAGTCCTGCTCGTCTTCTGGCGAGTTGGCTTCCAGGGACACCTTCATACGTTCGCCCGCCAGTTCGCCGAGGGACAGGCTGCCCATGCCGAACAGCATCTTGCGCAGGCCGGTTTCGGCAGGCTCGGCTTCCAGGGTGGCGCGGTAGTTGTCAGCCACGTTTGGCTTCCAGTTGCCGACCATTTCTTCCAGATCGCTGACCAGCAGTTGGGTCACGGCCTTGAGGTAGGCGCGACGACGGTCGTTGTGACCGCCAGTAGCCCCGGCGCCTTCCAGATAATCGGAGGCCGGACGCTTGCCGGCACCAGGGCCGGTGCCGTTGAGGTCCTGGCCCCACAGCAGGAATTCGATGGCGTGGTAGCCGGTGGCGACGTTGGCCTCGGAACCGCCCAGCTCGTTCAGGCTGGCGAGTTTCTCCGGGGTGATGTCTTTCACGTCGACCTTGTCTTCGCCTACCTGGACTTCGGTATTGGCGATGATATTGGCGGTGGCGCCCGGGTTACCCAATGCGTGCGCATAGGAGGTGTCGACGTAGTCGATCAGGCCTTCATCCAGCGGCCAGGCGTTCAATTGGCCTTCCCAGTCGTCGATGATGGTGTTGCCGAAGCGGAACACTTCGCTTTGCAGGTAAGGGACGCGCGCAGCGACCCAGGCGGCCTTGGCGGCGTTGAGAGTCTCGTCGTTCGGTTTGGCCAGGAACGCATCGATCGCGGTTTGCAGGGTTTTCGCGGTGGATTCGGCATCGCTGTAGACCGCATGGACGATGTCGGCGTAGTGCGCGACAACGGCCTTGGCAGCGGCCTCGTCGATTTTGCCGGCTGCGGCTGGGGCGGCGGTGCTGGCTGCAGGCGTGGGCGCTTGCGGCGCGGCGGCCTTGTCTTTGCCTTCGCCGCAACCGGCGAGGGAAATAGCGATGGCCAGCAAACTGGCGGTAGCCAGAGGCATACGAATCATGGCGAACATCCTGCTTCGGTGATGGATGGGACAGGCGCGAGGTGCGCAAAGCTGCGACATAATGCGAAAGATTTGCATTATGTGTAAAGGGTTGTAGCTGTAAATATTTCTTATTTGTGATGCGGCGCGGGCAGCCTTCCGTAGGCGCCGCCGAGCTAAGCGAGGCGGCGATCTCTGCCCAGACGCTTGAGTCTCAAGCGAACAAACCAAAGAGTGCAGGCTTCGCCAACTCCGGCAGAGGCATGACTATCCGAGGAGAAAGAATCAGATGATGGAGACTTTGCTGCGCTGCGCCTGCTTGAGATAGATGCCCAACTCACGTGCCGGTAGCGGTTTGCTGTAGTAATACCCCTGACCTTCATGGCAGCCCTCGGAGATGATGTAGGCTTCCTGCTCGACCGTCTCAACCCCCTCGGCGATTACCTGCATCCCCAGGCTCTTGCCCAACTGGATGATGGCCCGGACGATGGTCGCGTCATCCTCGTCATCGAGCAGGTCCTGGACGAAGCTCTTGTCGATCTTGATCTTGTCCAGCGGCAGGCTCTTGAGATAACTCAGGGACGAATAACCGGTCCCGAAGTCATCGATGGCAATCAGCGCGCCGGAGCGGCGCAGACTGAGCAAGTGCTGGGCGGCTGTCGTGATGTCTTCCATCAGGCCGGTTTCCGTGACCTCCAGCTCCAGGCTGCGCGGCGGCAGGCGGTACATCTGCAGCAAATTGTTCACCACCCGCGGCAGTTCGGCATGGTGCAATTGTACGGTGGACAGGTTGACCGCCATGCGCAGGTCAACGAAGCCCTGGTCATGCCATTCGCGCAACTGTTTGCAAGCCTGATCCAGGACCCATTCACCGATGGCGATAATGGTGCCGTTCTGTTCGGCCAAGGGAATGAACAGGTCCGGCGGCACGAGGCCGTGTTCGGGGTGATGCCAGCGAATCAGCGCCTCGGTACCCACCACTCGCAGGTCGCGATAGCTGACCTGCGGCTGATACACCAGGCTGAACTGCTCGAGGAGCAGAGCCTCGCGCAGGTCTTTTTCCAGCTCGCGACGGCGGCGCATTTCACTGTCGACGCTGGCGATGTAGAACTGGTAGCGATTGCGCGAGCGGGCCTTGGCCAGGGTCATGGTCTGCTCGGCTTTCTGCAACAACTTCTCGGTGCTGTCCCCGTCCTCGGGAAAGAGGGTGATGCCGATGGTCGCCCGCAGGCGGATTTGCCGATCGTCGAGGACGAACGGCGCCTCCAGGTCATCGAGGATGCTCTGGGCCAACTCGGCGGCTTCGTAAGGTTGTTCGATATCGGCCTGGACCAGGGCGAACTGGTCGCCCCCCAGTCGCGCCAGCGCGCCAAGGCGGCCGCTGTGGGCTCGCAGCCTATCTGCCAGGGCCAGCAGCAACTGGTCGCCGGTTTGATAGCTGAACTGTTCGTTGATGCCCTTGAAGTCATCCAGCCCCACACACAGTACGGCCACCCGGCGTTGCAAGCGCCCGGCATCCACCAGGATCTTGTCCAATTGCTGTTGAAGCTGCTGACGATTGGGCAGGCCGGTGAGGAAGTCATACTGGGCCATGCGCAGCAGGCTGTTTTCCGCCTCGTGGCGCAGGTGTGTATTGCGCTCGATGGAGGCGAGCAATTGGTTGGCGGTGTTGATCCAGAGCCCCAACTCATTTTGTTCGTGGCCGCGTAGCTGCGGGATCTTGTGTTCACTCGGCCGGTCGGGGTTGATTTCGGTCAGGTGTTCGATGATCCGCGACAGCGGTTTGGTCAGCAGCCAGTGATAGACCAGGTACAACACCAGGCCCATCGCCAGGGCTCGCAACATGCCCGATATAAAAATGATCACAGAGTTGACGATGAAACTCTGGCCGTAGGTGGCGGTGTCGAGAGTAATGCTCAGGTCACCGTAATATTCACTGTAAGGCCCGCGACCCACCAGTTGCGTGGTGAATGTGCGTTCCTTGCCAAGGATCAGGTCGGTCAGCCAGCGACTTCCAGAGTGCTGCAAAGGCCGGGTTTTTTCGGCGAGCATAGTCTCGTGAGGGTGACCGATAGAAGCCATGCGCACCGCTTGGTCCTGAAACAGCCCCTCGATCACTTGCATGCCCATCTCCCGGTCAAGGCTATAGACGGCCTGGGTCGAAGGGTCGCGGAACATATCAAGAATTCGTTGGGCATCGCTGGCGACGGCATGGTCGGTTTTGTAGGCATCGAAAACGATCTGGGCGCAGCTCAATACCACGCCGACGATCAATGCCGAAAGGAGCACGACCCGGAGCAACTTCACAGACAAGCTGTTCTTGAGTTCCAGCTTCAAAGAGGGGGTTCCTTGTTCCGTGCGAGTAGCGTCAAGTTGCCATGAGTATTGGCAATCCTGTGATGTCAGTCAAAGGGACAATCAAACACAAGGGTCTTCGCCTGAAACCTGGCCGTTATACGGTGTTTCCAGAGTTATTGCTCTACGACCATTGTGTCGGATGGAAGGGCCCCCAACTTGAGGCCTGGGTTTGATTTTTGTTGGATTTCAGACACGAGGTAGGGGGCCGGACAAGATCCGAGGGCTTTGTGCCAGCTAAAAAAAACCCGGCAAAGCGCCGGGTTCTTTTGTCTGGCATTACGGATCAAGCGGTGAAGGTCTTGCCTTCGAACTGCTCGGCCACGAACTTCCAGTTGACCAGGTTCCAGAACGCTTCGACGTATTTCGGACGAAGGTTGCGGTAGTCGATGTAGTAGGCGTGTTCCCAAACGTCGCAGGTCAGCAGCGGGGTGTCGCCGCTGGTCAGCGGGTTGCCGGCGCCGATGGTGCTGGCCAGGGCCAGGGAACCGTCAGCCTTTTTCACCAGCCAGCCCCAACCGGAACCGAAGGTGCCGACGGAAGTCTTGGTGAATTCTTCCTTGAACTTGTCGAACGAGCCGAACGCACTGTTGATGGCGTCGGCCAGCGCGCCGGTAGGTTGACCACCGGCGTTTGGCGCCAGGCAGTTCCAGTAGAAGGTGTGGTTCCAGACCTGAGCGGCGTTGTTGAAGATACCGCCCGAGGAAGTCTTGACGATTTCTTCCAGGGTCTTGCCTTCGAACTCGGTGCCAGGTACCAGGTTGTTCAGGTTCACGACGTAGGTGTTGTGGTGCTTGTCGTGGTGGAATTCCAGAGTCTCTTTGGAGATGTGCGGCTGCAGTGCATCGTGTGGATAAGGCAGCGGCGGCAATTCGAAAGCCATGGTGATTCTCCTAATCAGGTCAGTTGCGGTGAGCGCAAGGCCGATCACGGGCGGCCAGACTAGCGCCGGGGAGTTTGTACTCATTGCGGCGCAGGAGTCGGATCATAGCACCGGGGGAACGGCATAACCACGCAACAACTGTGTGGGATAGAGGTTCCAGAGCGGTTTGGAATAATCAGCCAGAGACGATCAACTGTATGGCCACGCTGAACATCATCGTTGCCACCAGCACATCCAGTATCCGCCAGGTACTCGGCCGGGCCAGCCACGGTGCCAGCCATGCCGCACCGATTGCCAGTGTGAAGAACCACAGCAACGAGGCACTGGCCGCTCCCACGACATAGGCGCCAGGCACGCTTTGCTGGGCCCCGAGGGAACCGATCAGCAACACGGTGTCGAGATAGACGTGGGGGTTGAGCAGGGTCACCGCCAACGCACTGAGCAGCACCGCCCGTAACGAGCGCACGACCTGTTTTTCATCTTGTTGCAGGCTTTGTTTCGAACAGGCCCGACGCAACGCCAGGCTGCCATACCAGAGCAGGAACCCGGCGCCGCCCCAGCGGGCTATTGAAAGCAGCAACGGGCTTTGGGCCAGCAGTGTCGCCAGGCCGAACACCCCGGCGGCCACCAGCAACGCATCGCAAGTTACACACAGGGCGGCGACCGGCAAGTGATGTTCGCGGCGCAGGCTTTGCGCCAGCACGAAGGCGTTCTGAGCGCCGATGGCCATGATCAGCCCGAGGGCCACCAGTAGTCCGTTCATGTAGCTTTGCCACATAAATTACTCCCCGAGTAGGTATGAATGCGGTGTCATTCTCTGGTGCAAAGCGGTATAAGAAAAACCAATATTGCTGATTGCTCATTAGGGAAACTGATGTTCGATTACAAATTGCTTTCCGCTCTGGCGGCGGTTGTCGAACAGGCCGGATTCGAGCGTGCCGCCCAAGTGCTGGGTTTGTCGCAGTCGGCGATTTCCCAGCGGATCAAACTGCTGGAGGCGCGGGTCGGCCAGCCGGTGCTGGTGCGCGTCACGCCGCCGGCACCGACCGAAATCGGTCGCCGCTTGCTCAACCATGTGCAGCAGGTGCGGCTGTTGGAGCGCGACCTGCAAAGCCTGGTGCCAGCGCTGGATGAGGAGGGGCTGCCTGAGCGCCTGCGGATCGCCTTGAATGCCGACAGCCTGGCCACTTGGTGGGCGGTGGCCGTTGGAGATTTCTGCGCCGAACATCATCTGTTGCTCGACTTGGTGGTGGAAGACCAGACCGTCGGCCTCAAACGCATGCGTGCTGGTGAGGTGGCGGCGTGCGTCTGCGCCAGTGAACGTCCGGTGGCTGGTGCCCGTAGTGTGTTGTTGGGGGCCATGCGCTACCGGGCGTTGGCCAGCCCGGCGTTCATCGCCAGGCATTTCCCCGATGGGGTGCGCGCCGATCAACTGGCGCGCACGCCGGCGCTGGTGTTCGGCCCGGATGATTTCCTGCAGCATCGCTACCTTGCTTCCCTGGGGGTCGAAGGCGGTTTCGAACATCATCTCTGCCCGTCGTCCGAAGGTTTCATTCGGCTCGCCGAAGCGGGGCTTGGCTGGGGACTGGTGCCTGAGTTGCAAATGCGTGAGCAACTGGAGCGGGGCGAGTTGGTGGAATTGCTGGCAGATAAACCGATTGATGTGCCGTTGTACTGGCATCATTGGCGCAATGGTGGGCAGTTACTGGGTTTGTTGACTGAACGATTGATCAAGGCGGCAAGCAGCAAGCTCCAAGCGGTAAGTTGAAAAGCGATTGGCTTGAAGCTTGTAGCTTGAAGCTCGAATCTGATTTTAGGAGTCTTCATGAAAATTCTGGTTACCGGCGCAAGTGGCTTCATTGGCGGGCGCTTTGCGCGATTCGCTCTGGAGCAGGGCCTGGATGTACGGGTCAACGGTCGCCGGGCCGAGAGCGTTGAGCACCTGGTGCGTCGCGGGGCGCAGTTCATCCAGGGGGATCTGAGTGACCCGTTGCTGGCTCGCGACCTGTGCCTTGATGTTGACAGCGTCGTGCATTGCGCCGGTTCCGTGGGGCTTTGGGGGCGCTATCAGGATTTTCACCAGGGCAACGTCCAGGTCACGGAAAACATTGTCGAGGCCTGCCTCAAGCAGAAGGTCCGGCGCCTGGTTCATCTGTCATCGCCGTCTATTTACTTCGATGGCCGGGACCATCTGGACCTGACCGAAGAACAAGTGCCCAAACGCTTCAAACATCCCTACGCTGCCACCAAATACCTGGCTGAACAGAAAGTCTTCGGGGCTCAGGAGTTCGGTCTCGAAGTACTGGCTCTGCGCCCGCGCTTTGTCACCGGCGCCGGCGACATGAGCATTTTTCCCCGGCTGTTGAAAATGCAACGCAAGGGCCGCTTGGCCATTGTCGGCAACGGGTTGAACAAGGTGGATTTCACCAGCGTGCAGAATCTCAACGAAGCGCTGCTCAGCAGTCTTTTGGCCGGCGAATCGGCCCTTGGCAAGGCTTACAACATCAGCAACGGCACGCCGGTGCCGTTGTGGGATGTGGTCAATTATGTGATGCGACAGATGGAAGTCCCACAGGTCCGGCGTTATCGTTCCTACCGGCTGGCCTACAGCGTCGCCGCCCTGAATGAAGGTTTTTGCACGTTATGGCCGGGCCGTCCCGAACCGACGTTGTCGCGCCTGGGCATGCAGGTCATGAACAAGAATTTCACCCTGGACATCAGCCGTGCCCGGCATTATCTGGATTACGATCCACAGGTCAGCCTGTGGACCGCTCTTGATGAGTTCTGCGCCTGGTGGAAAGCCCAGGATGCCCGCTGATCGCCCCGTCATGAACCGAGTGCCAGGTTCGGGGTCAATCGGTGCGGCGGGCGAGGGGGTTATACTCGCTGCATCAAGCCAACACCGGTTTCCCAAAGGTTGAACCCAATGCCCATGCGTAACGATTCCAACGACGACTTCGATGATATACCGAGCTTGCGGATGCGGGCCGACATTCCCGATGACGATGACTTTCTGCCTGAGCGCGAACGCCCGCCCCACGTGCAAGCGCGCCCGGCACCCGTTGCGGCGGCCAAGGTCAAGGGGGCCAGTACCGGGCCACTGTGGGCACTGGTCGGTGCGCTGTTGTGTGCGCTTGCCTTCCTGGCGTGGTGGAGCTTCCAGCAGATTTCCTTGATGGAACAGCAGCTGGTGGCCACCCAGGAAAGTTTCGCCCGTATCAGTGAAGACGCGGCGGGGCGCTTGCAGGACATTTCCGGCAAGGTGGTAGCCGGTCAGTCCAATGTCATGAGCGACAGTGAAGCCTTGAAGTTGCAGATCAAACAGCTGGAAGGCAAGCTCCAGGAGCAGGGCAAGCAATTCGAAAGCAAGCTGCAGGAGCAGTACAAACAACAGATGGTCGCGTTCGGTCCGTCCGCCGACCTGGACAAGGAGCTGGCCCAGATCATTGCCCAGACCACTGAGCAGCAGAACGCCAGCACTCAGTTGCAAGCTTCCAACAAGGAACTCCAGGACCAGGTCAAGGCGCTGGCGGCTGAAGTTTCCGCCCTGAAAAACCAGGGCGAGGATGGTGCTCTCGATGCCCGGCTCAAGAGCATCGGTGCCGACATCACCGCCCTGAAACGCGCCACTTCCAATTCTGCCATCGAGCGTCTGGAGCAGGACGTGATCGTGCTCAAGAGCCAGCAGGACAACGGGGGCAACAACACCGCCGAGTTCGACGCCTTCCGCGGCCAGGTCACCCGCAATATCAACACGCTGCAAGCGCAGATCCGCAACCTGCAGCAGCAACTTGGCAGCCGAGCTCAGTGACGAGGCTGTAGTCGCGAGCGGTGGGTCAGTCAGTTTGCATCAATGGCTGATGTGCCACCGCCATCGCGAGCAGGCTCGCTCCCACATCGTGAGTCGTGCGCTTGCAAAGTGTTCAGCCGCTGCAAACCGGTGGGCTTGCCGATCCTTGCGCTGATCGGCAAGTGGGACCAGACAAATGCACAAAAAAAGGCCCGCATCGCTGCGGGCCTTTTGTTGAGTAACGGCGGCAATTCAGCCCGCCACCAACACCCGTATGGCCTCCAGGCGCAGCGCCGCCTTCTCAAGCATCGCCAGACCTTGCTCACGCTGTTGGCGCAGAGCCACCAGTTCGCTGTCGCGTACCGTCGGGTTGACCGCTTGCAGGGCAGTCAGGCGCGCCAGTTCTTCGTCGGTATCGGCTGCCAGGCGACGCTGGGCTTCGGCCACGCGTTCGGCGTGACGCGGGGCGATCTTCTCTTCACCGGCGTTGATCCGTGGCGAGAGCTGGTCACGCTGGGCCTGGATGAACTTGTTGGCGCTGGCCCGAGGCACGCTTTCCAACTGATCGTTCAAAGTCTCGAACGAGACTCGGGCGGCGAGGTCGTTGCCATTGGCGTCCAGCAGGCAGCGCAGGGCGGCCGGCGGCAGGTAACGGCCCAGTTGCAGTGAGCGCGGGGCAACCACCTCACTGACATAGAGCAGTTCCAGCAACACGGTGCCGGGCTTGAGAGCCTTGTTCTTGATCAGCGCTACGGCGGTATTGCCCATGGAGCCGGACAGCACCAGGTCCATGCCGCCTTGCACCATCGGGTGCTCCCAGGTAATGAACTGCATGTCTTCGCGAGACAGCGCCTGGTTGCGGTCGTAGGTGATGGTCACGCCTTCGTCGTCGCCCAGCGGGAAGCTGGCGTCGAGCATTTTTTCGCTCGGCTTGAGGATCAGCGCGTTGTCCGAATGGTCCTCGCTGTCGATGCCGAACGCATCGAACAGGGTTTCCATGTAGATCGGCAGGGCGAACTGGTCGTCTTGTTCGAGAATGGCCTCTACCAAGGCATCGCCTTCACCCGCGCCGCCGGAGTTGAGCTCCAGCAGACGGTCGCGACCGGTGTGCAGCTCGGCCTCCAAGCGTTCGCGTTCGGTGCGGGCTTCGTCTATCAAGGCTTGCCACTGGCCGTCATCGGCTTCTTCCAGCAATGGCAGCAGGCGCGGGCCGAACTGATGCTGCAAGGCGTTGCCGGTCGGACAGGTATTGAGGAACGCGTTCAGGGCCTCGTGATACCACTGGAACAGCCGCGCTTGCGGGCTGGTTTCCAGGTACGGCGCATGCAGCTCGATGGTGTGTTTCTGGCCGATCCGGTCCAGACGGCCAATACGCTGTTCCAGCAGGTCCGGGTGCGAGGGCAGGTCGAACAGCACCAAATGGTGGGCGAACTGGAAGTTACGGCCTTCGCTGCCGATTTCCGAGCAGATCAGCACCTGGGCGCCGAACTCTTCGTCGGCGAAATAAGCCGCCGCGCGGTCGCGCTCCAGGATGTTCATGCCTTCGTGGAACACCGTGGCCGGGATGCCGGAACGTACGCGCAGAGCGTCTTCCAGATCCATGGCGGTCTCGGCGTGGGCGCAGATCACCAGCACTTTGGTGCGCTTGAGCATCTTCAGGGTGTCGATCAGCCACTCGACCCGTGGGTCGAAACGCCACCAGCGCTGTTCTTCGTTGGCGTCCGGCTGAGCCTGGAAGCTGACTTCCGGGTACAGCTCGGCGTGATCACCCAACGGCAGCTCGAGGTATTCGTCCGGGCACGGCAGCGGGTAGGCGTGCAGCTTGCGCTCCGGGAAACCCTGTACGGCGGCGCGCGTATTGCGAAACAGCACGCGGCCGGTGCCGTGGCGGTCCAGCAGTTCGCGGACCAGGCGGGCGCTGGCTTCAACATCGCCATCATTGACGGCGGTCAGCAGCGCTTCGCCCTCGTTACCCAGGAAGCCGTGAATGGTCTTGTGCGCCTCGGGTGAGAGACGGCCCTTGTCCAGCAGCTCCTGCACGGCTTCGGCCACCGGGCGATAATTTTCGCTCTCGGCGCGGAAGGCCTTGAGGTCATGGAAGCGGTTCGGGTCCAGCAGGCGCAGGCGGGCGAAGTGGCTGTCCTGGCCCAGCTGTTCCGGGGTCGCGGTCAGCAGCAGTACGCCGGGAATCGTTTCGGCAAGCTGTTCGACCAGGGCGTAATGCGGGCTGACCTGATCTTCGTGCCAGACCAGGTGGTGGGCTTCGTCGACCACCATCAGGTCCCAGCCGGCGGCAAACAGCGCGTCCTGGGCCTTCTCATCGTCCACCAGCCACTCCAGCGCCACCAGGGCCAGTTGGGTGTCTTCGAACGGGTTGCTGGCATCGCTTTCGATGAAGCGTTCTTCGTCGAACAAGGCGACCTGCAGGTTGAAACGCCGACGCATTTCCACCAGCCACTGGTGCTGAAGGTTTTCCGGTACCAGGATCAGCACGCGGCTGGCGCGGCCGGAGAGCAGTTGGCGGTGGATGATCAGGCCGGCTTCGATGGTCTTGCCCAGGCCCACTTCGTCTGCCAGCAATACCCGTGGCGCGATGCGGTCGGCCACTTCACGGGCGATGTGCAATTGGTGGGCGATGGGCTGGGCACGTACGCCACCCAGGCCCCAGAGCGGCGACTGCAACTGGCGGCTGGTGTGTTCCAGGGTGTGGTAGCGCAGGGAAAACCATGCCAGCGGGTCAATCTGGCCGGCGAACAGACGGTCACTGGCCAGGCGGAACTGGATAAAGTTCGACAGCTGGGTTTCCGGCAGAGTGACAACCTCGTTCTGCCCATTGAGGCCGTGGTAGACCAGCAGCCCATCGACATCGTCGACTTCGCGCACGGTCATTTTCCAGCCTTCGAAGTGAGTGATCACATCGCCCGGCGAAAACCGCACGCGGGTGAGGGGCGCATTCCGTAGCGCGTACTGGCGAGTGTCGCCAGTGGCCGGATAGAGCACGGTCAACAAGCGGCCGTCCTGTGCCAGAACGGTGCCTAAACCCAGCTCGGCTTCGCTGTCACTGATCCAGCGTTGCCCCGGTTGATACTGCTGCGCCATGCTGCCTGACTCCCGCCTTGAAAAAGCCGGTTATCTTAACGGAATGATCCCTCAGACCAAAGGATTTACGTAGACATCGGGTCGCCATGGGCATTGATTACTTACCGGCGGTGCGGAACTTAAGTGTGCTGAGTGATCAAACAAGCTCGGCCCGGCCTATTGTGATAATGCCAACCGGGTCACAAGTTTCAGACCAGCGGTTCAAGCTGTCCTTCGCTCAGCCGACAACCTGAAGACAGGAGACCTTTATGTTGCCACCCATGCTCCCTTTGAGCGCCTTACCCATCACCGCTCAACAGGATCCGGTCCGCCAGCGACCGGACATACCGCCCGTGGTCCCGGTGCAGCAAAGCTCCAACGAAAGCACCATCGACCTGAAGAATCGCGACCCGGAGGAGGCTGCGCTGTTGCTGCGCGAGGAGCAACAGCGCCAGCAGGAACGCAACAAGCGCCGCCGTGAAGCCGACGAAGATCCCGAAGCGCACCTGGCCGTACCGGGCACTGAACTGAACGCCGACAACACCGTGCCAGTGGTGCCGTTGGTGGAAGGGGAAGAGCGTCAGGGCTTGTGGGTCGATATCCAGGTCTGATCCAGGCTTTTGTCGACGCATGCAGGCTGGTCAACCCGCTCGACAGCCTTCATCATGAGAGCATCCGCAGTTCACCGTACGATGCCGACACGCCATGAGCCAAGACGACAAACTGATCGACCTCAGTGCTGAGCGCGCCAAGCGCGTTCACGACCTCAACGAAAAACGCCTTAACGAAGTCCGCCAGGCTTTCGAGCAAGCCATGCCATTGGGCAAAGCCCAGAAAAAACCGAAGAAAAAACCCAAAAAGCGCTGACTCCCCCCTCTATCCATTGATACAGATCAGTTATTTCCCTTCCTTTTCGCCGCGTCGCGAGCGTTATTGACCCCGGTCAATTTTCATCCAGGCCTGATTGGTTAACTTGCACCCATCGCAACAGGGGCAAGACCAGGAGGCCAGTCATGTTTTTCGATAATGTGGTGTTTGCCGGAGTGTTGACCGTCGGCCTCATGTTCGTGTTTTTCGCCGGCTTCGGATTATTCATCTGGAAAGATGCACACAAGCGCAAAAAGCCGTAGGTCTTTCCAGCTACAACGAGCACGCAAGGCATTTTGGGCGACTTCGGTCGCCCTTTTTTTTGAGCGGATTTCCCCTGTTCCACACAAGCCCATTGTGGGAGCGAGCTTGCTCGCGATAGCGGTATGTCTGTAGATACATGTGTTGACTGACCCGGCGCCATCGCGAGCAAGCTCGCTCCCACAGTAGTCAGGTGTCCGGGCATAAAAAAAGGTGCGATCCGCCAGGACCGCACCTTTTTTATTAGCCGCTGATATCAGCTGCCGATGGCCTTGGACGCCAGCCAGAACAGCGCCGCCGAGAGGGCCACTGTCGCCGGCAGGGTCAGTACCCAGGCCAGCAGGATGGTCCGTACCGTGCCACCTTGCAGACCGCTTTTGTTGGCGACCATGGTGCCCGCCACGCCGGACGACAGTACGTGGGTGGTGGAAACCGGCAGGCTGAAGATGTTCGCCGCACCGATCATGCACGCCGTGGTGATTTGCGCCGACATACCTTGAGCGTAGGTCATGCCTTGCTTGCCGATCTTCTCACCGATGGTCAGCACCACACGCTTCCAGCCGACCATGGTGCCCAGGCCCAGGGCCAGGGCGACTGCCAGAATCACCCAGAACGGGGCGTATTCGGTGGTGGCGGTCAGGTCCTTGCGCAGCTTGTTCAGGTCGTCTTTTTCCCGAGCTGCCAGGCCTGGCAGCTTGCCAACCTTCTTCGCCGTGTCATCCAGGCAGAGCAGGTAGCGGCGAACCTCGATGCGGCTTTCCGACGGCAGCGATTGGTAATCCGCCACGCCTTTGAGGGTATCGAGCAGCGCCGCAATGGTGGGCTCGGTCTGCTGCGGGTTGCAGCGGAATTTCTCTGGCAGATCGCCCTTCACGCTTTTGCCCAGCGCCAGGTATTCACCCAGCGATTCGCTGTTGCGCTGGTAGAACTGGCTCAGGTGCAACGTCGCGTCGCGGGTACGCTCGATCTGGTAGGTGGTGCTGTTCAGGTCAAGCACGAACTGCGCCGGTACGATACCGATCAGCACCAGCATGATCAGGCCGATACCTTTCTGGCCATCGTTGGAGCCGTGGACGAAGCTGACGGCCATGGCTGAAATGACCAGCACCAGGCGATTCCAGAACGGGGGGTGTTTCTTGTCATCGATCTTGCGGCGCTGTTCCGGCGTCTTGTGCATCTTCGACAGCGGACGCCACCACTTCAGACTGATCAATACCAGTGCGGCAATCAGGAAGCCCGCCATGGGCGAGAACACCAGGGAGGCACCGATATCGATTGCCTTTTGCCAGTTCACTCCGTCGGCCAACGGGATATCGTTGATCAGCGCGTTGGCCAGGCCCACGCCGAGGATCGAACCAATCAGCGTGTGGGAGCTGGAGGCTGGGATACCGAAATACCAGGTGCCCAGGTTCCAGGTGATGGCCGCTGCGAGCAGCGAAAACACCATGGCCAGCCCGTGTCCGGTGTTCACATTGATCAGCAGCTCTACCGGCAGTAGGTGAACGATGGCATACGCCACGCCCACACCGCCCAGCAGCACGCCGAGGAAGTTGAACACACCGGAAAAGAACACCGCCAGATGAGGCGGCATGGCTTTGGTGTAGATAACAGTGGCCACCGCGTTTGCGGTGTCATGAAAGCCGTTGATGAACTCGAAGGCGAGGACAAAGGCCAGGGCGAGCAAGAGGCTCACAAGCACCCAAGCATCCAGTCCGCTAAATAAATCGATCATGAAGGTTTTCTGACCCGGTCGTAAGGGGGCGCGATTATGCCAGAAAACCTCGGTAATCGATGCATTGCCTGCTCATCGGTAACATTCTTCAACGAAATAATTTGCAGGCACCCCTTCGAACCCTGGCTTTTAGCGGGTTGCGCAAGCCATTGATTCGGGAACGGAAAACGCGCCAGGCAAGGGGCCGCTCGTCGTTGCAAGAGCCTTAAGCGGTTGTGCGAAAAATCCGAAAAGAAGGTAAGCCAAGGCCATTCCTCGACCGTTGTCGGGGAAATGGCGGCCCGCTCATGGCGGGCGTCCGGTACGGGGCCGGCCAGGGTGTCGGCCGGATACCGCTTCACAAGAACATCAAGCGCTGAGCATTACCGCTCTTCCGCTTTGAGTTCCTGTTCCATTTTCTGAAGTTCCTGGGTAAAGGCCTGGTCCTGAACGGTGGCGCGTTTACGCCAGGGTTTGCGTTCCGGTTCAGGTTGCGCGGCGTAGGTGGTGATTTCCCCGCCGTAAACTTCCTTGTAACGTTGTTCCTGGCGCTCAAGTTCCGCGCGCAGTTCGTCTTTCGTCACAGTATTACCTAATGGATTGAATTGGATCTGGTGATACGCACTGCATGTAGACATGCAGACGGCCACGGCACCAGAGCTGACAGCTGACGTAGCATCAGGAGTTTCGTATACCGCCGATACGGGGAAGCGCCATCCGGGTGCTTCGGGCACCGGCTGCCGGCACCACGCAGGATAGAAACCTGCAATGCCTGCGGACGGGAGCGGTCGATTGCCGCACCGTCACTGTGGTGCATTATAGCGGGCTGCCCGAAGAACACTATCGGGAAAAGTTAAAAGAATCTGTTGTTGTGTGAATCAATATTTGTATGTGCAACTTGTGGCAATTAGGTTTCAGGCAATGCCAGACAATGTCGCTATCCACTCTGCTGGCGCGAACTACGTTCAATACTCGTGTCGTCTTACTTATTTATCAACCCTTCACACAGAAGCAAGAGGGGGGTAGGGTGCCTTGATTGCGATTATCGGTTGATGGTTCGATAATCGAACGGTGCTGACAGCCAGCCCTTGTCTGCTCAGCGGGCAGCCGCTTGTAATAGCCGCCATTCCCCGGGAAGGACCAGATATGAACGACCAATTGCGCAACGCCTTTGCTTCTGTAGCGCCACCCATCGTTGCTTCGCCGGCCAAGCGCATCCAGGCCCTGACCGGTGACCCGGACTTCATGACGTCCCTGGCCCGAGGGTTGGCCGTGGTCCAGGCGTTCCAGGAGCGCAAGCGGCACTTGACCATCGCTCAGATCAGCCACCGCACGGAAATTCCCCGCGCCGCCGTCAGACGTTGCTTGCATACCTTGATCAAACTCGGCTACGCCACCACCGACGGACGAACCTATTCGCTGCTGCCCAAAGTATTGACCCTGGGCCATGCCTATCTGTCATCGACGCCTCTGGCCGTGTCCGCGCAGCCGTATCTGGATCGCATGAGCGAACAGCTGCATGAGGCCTGTAATATGGCGACGCTTGAAGGCGACGACATTCTTTATATCGCCCGTTCGGCCACCACCCAGCGGCTGATATCCGTGGACCTGTCCGTCGGTGGACGTCTGCCGGCCTATTGCACCTCGATGGGCAGAATTCTTCTGGCGGCACTGGACGACGCTTCCCTGCGTGATTACCTCGACCATGCCGACCTGCAGGCCAAGACCAGCCGGACCCTGCACACTCCCCAGGCTTTGCTGGAGTGTTTGCAAGAGGTGCGGCAGCAGGGATGGTGCATCGTCGATCAGGAACTGGAGCAGGGGCTGCGCTCGATTGCCGTGCCAGTCTACGACGCCTCCGGCCAGGTGGTGGCGGCGCTGAATGTCAGTACCCATGCCGGGCGGGTCAGCCGCAATGAACTGGAACAGCGCTTCCTGCCGGGGCTGTTGGGAGCCAGCCGCGACTTGAGCGCGCAACTGTTCACTTAAGCTGTTCGATAAACGCACAGAGTCGCCTCTGACGAATTGACGGTATTTGCCTCGGATCATTAATGTCGCGGCAGCGTCATCCGACGTGATCGAGCCTGGCTCGACCGATGGATCGCGGCCCAATAATAATGAGAGGCACACCTGCCATGTATACCTTCCTCGGCCTTCACCTTGACGATCGACCGACCTGTCTGTCCCGGATCGCCCGCTAACCAACACCTTTTTTGCAGCCTTGCGGTTTATTTGCCGGGCCTCTGTTCGCCTGCGTTTTCTTGCGTGGAATAAAAACAAGATGAACCAACCCCAGACCTCCGTAGGCAATTGCCTCGACGTGCAGTCCTTCATCAACGCTCAACCTATCTCGCGCTATCAGTGGCGGGTAGTGATTCTGTGCTTTCTGATTGTTTTTCTCGACGGCCTCGACACCGCGGCCATGGGCTTCATCGCTCCGGCGCTCTCTCAGGACTGGGGCATTGATCGGGCCAGCCTGGGTCCGGTCATGAGTGCGGCGCTGATCGGCATGGTCTTCGGGGCTCTCGGCTCCGGTCCGTTGGCAGACCGTTTCGGCCGAAAAGTTGTGCTGGTAGGCGCGGTCGTGCTGTTCGGCGCGTTCAGCCTGGCATCGGCTTACAGCACCAACATCGATCAATTGCTGGTGCTGCGCTTTCTGACCGGCCTGGGGTTGGGCGCCGGTATGCCGAACGCCACTACCTTGCTGTCGGAATACACCCCGGAGCGTAAAAAGTCGTTGCTGGTGACCAGCATGTTCTGCGGCTTCAACCTGGGCATGGCCGGCGGCGGGTTTATCTCGGCCAAGTTGATACCGGCGTTCGGTTGGCACAGTCTGCTGCTGATCGGCGGGATCCTGCCGTTGATCCTGGCGGTGGTGCTGGTGTTCTGGTTGCCGGAGTCGGCACGTTATCTGGTGGTGCGCAATCGCGGCACGGACAAGGTGCGCAAGACCCTGGCCCCGATCGATCCGCACACCGTCGCCCAGGCGGCGAGTTTCAGTGTGCCGGAACAAAAAATCGTTAAAGCCCGCAACGTGCTGGCGGTGATTTTCTCCGGCACCTACAGCGCCGGGACGCTCTTGTTGTGGCTGACCTATTTCATGGGGCTGGTAATTGTTTACCTGCTGACCAGTTGGTTGCCGACGCTGATGCGCGACAGCGGCGCAAGCATGGAGCAGGCGGCGTTTATCGGGGCGTTGTTTCAGTTCGGCGGCGTATTGAGCGCGGTTGGGGTGGGTTGGGCGATGGATCGGTTCAATCCGCACAAAGTCATCGGCATTTTCTACTTGATGGCCGGGATATTCGCCTACGCGGTAGGGCAGAGTCTGGGCAACATTACCTTGCTTGCCACGTTGGTGCTGGTGGCCGGCATGTGCGTCAACGGCGCGCAATCGGCGATGCCGTCGCTGGCGGCGCGGTTCTATCCGACCCAAGGCCGGGCCACCGGTGTCTCGTGGATGCTGGGTATCGGCCGGTTCGGCGCGATCCTCGGCGCCTGGATGGGCGCGACATTGTTGGGCCTGGGCTGGAACTTCGAACAGGTCCTGACCGCCCTGGTCATTCCAGCGGCCCTGGCGACTGCGGCGGTGGTGATCAAGGGCATGGTCAGTCATGCGGATGCGACGTGAGCCAATGATCTGAACCTTGCGACAGACCGGTGGGAGCGAGCCTGCTCGCGATAGCGGTGGGTCAACTTGCATAAGTCTTGACTGACCCACCTCAATCGCGAGCAGGCTCGCTTCCCACAGGATCAGGGTGTCTGGGAAATCGATAGCCAAACAACAATCTGTTCGATAAACGAACACTCAGTCGATTATCGGATTGTTTGGCTGTCACCCCGAGCTTAATCTTCAGTCACTCCGGCGCTTAACCTCGCGCCTTTTTCTTCATCTTGGTCTACTGAAAAACGGGAGCCTGCCCCATGGCTGAAATCCTTTCGCTGCACGACGCAGTGAAGCAATTCGTCAATGACGGCGATACCGTCGCGCTCGAAGGCTTCACTCACCTGATTCCGACGGCGGCGGGTCATGAAATCATTCGCCAGGGCAAGAAAGACCTGACCCTGGTGCGGATGACGCCCGACCTGATCTACGACCAGTTGATCGGCGCCGGTTGTGCTCGCAAGCTGATTTTCTCCTGGGGCGGCAATCCTGGGGTGGGCTCCCTGCACCGGCTGCGCGATGCCGTGGAAAAACAATGGCCGCAGCCGCTGGAGATCGAAGAGCACAGCCACGCCGACCTGGCCAATGCCTACGTCGCCGGGGCCTCGGGCCTGCCATTCGCGGTGCTGCGGGCCTACGCCGGCTCCGACCTGCCAAAGGTCAATCCGTTGATCAAAACCGTGACCTGCCCCTTCACCGGGGAAGTGCTGGCCGCCGTGCCATCCGTGCGCCCGGACATTACAGTGATCCACGCTCAAAAAGCCGACCGCAAGGGCAACGTCCTGTTGTGGGGCATTCTCGGCGTGCAGAAAGAAGCCGCCCTGGCCGCCAAGCGCTGCATCGTCACCGTGGAAGAAATCGTCGATGACCTCAACGCACCGATGAACGCCTGCGTGCTGCCGACCTGGGCGCTGAGCGCGGTGTGCCACGTACCGGGCGGCGCTCATCCTTCCTACGCGCACGGCTACACCGAACGTGACAACCGTTTCTATCAGGCGTGGGATCCGATCGCCCGGGACCGTGAGACCTTTACCGCATGGATCAATGAATACATCCACGCAACGAAAGATTTCAGTGAATTCCAGGCCCGACTGGCTGCCACTTCGCAGGTGAAATAATGACGTACTCCACCAATGAAATGATGACCGTCGCCGCAGCCCGTCGATTGCAGAACAACGCTGTGTGCTTCGTGGGCATCGGCCTGCCATCGAAGGCAGCCAACCTGGCGCGGCTGACCTCGTCGCCGGATGTCGTTCTGATCTACGAGTCCGGTCCGATCGGGGCCAAACCCAGCGTATTGCCACTGTCTATCGGTGATGGTGAGCTGGCTGAAACCGCGGACACTGTCGTACCCACCGGTGAGATTTTTCGCTACTGGTTGCAGGGTGGACGCATCGACGTCGGCTTTCTCGGTGCAGCTCAGGTCGACCGGTTCGGCAACATCAACACCACGGTGGTGGGCGACTACCATCAACCGAAAGTCCGCTTGCCGGGCGCCGGTGGGGCACCGGAAATCGCCGGTTCGGCCAAGAGCGTGCTGATCATCCTCAAGCAGTCGGCGCGCTCGTTCGTCGACAAGCTGGATTTCATCACCTCGGTCGGTCACGGCGAGGGCGGGGATTCGCGTAAACGCCTGGGCCTGCCGGGCGCAGGTCCGGTCGGTATCATCACCGACTTGTGCATCATGGAGCCGGAAGCCGGCAGCCATGAGTTCGTGGTCACTGCGTTGCACCCCGGCGTGACCCGTGAGCAAGTCGTTGCCGCCACCGGTTGGGCGATTCGTTTTGCCGACCAGGTGCAAACCACCGCCGAGCCGACCGAAACAGAGCTGCGCGCACTGCGCGACCTGGAAGCTCGCACTGCCGCGGCCCACGGCCAGGCACCGGGAGAAGCGTGATGCGCGACGTTTATATCTGTGATGCGATTCGAACCCCCATCGGTCGCTTCGGTGGCGGTTTGTCCGCAGTGCGCGCCGATGACCTGGCCGCCGTACCGATCAAGGCGCTGATGGAACGCAACCCATCGGTGGACTGGACTGCCGTGGACGAAGTGTTTCTCGGTTGCGCCAACCAGGCCGGGGAAGACAACCGCAACGTGGCGCGCATGGCGCTGCTGCTGGCTGGCCTGCCGCAGAGCATTCCCGGCGTAACCCTCAACCGCCTCTGCGCCTCGGGCATGGACGCCGTCGGCACGGCGTTCCGCGCCATCGCCAGCGGCGAAATGGAGTTGACCATCGCCGGCGGCGTGGAGTCGATGTCCCGCGCACCGTTCGTGATGGGCAAGGCCGATGCCGCGTTCTCCCGCAACATGAAACTGGAAGACACCACCATCGGCTGGCGCTTCATCAACCCGTTGATGAAAGCCCAGTACGGTGTGGACGCGATGCCCCAGACCGCCGATAACGTGGCCGATGATTACGCGGTGTCCCGCGCTGACCAGGATGCTTTCGCCTTGCGCAGCCAGCAGCGCACGGCAGCAGCCCAGGCCGCAGGGTATTTCGCCGAGGAAATCGTCCCGGTGCGCGTAGCCCACAAGAAAGGCGAAACCGTGGTCGAGCAGGACGAGCATCCTCGCGCCGACACCACGCTGGAGACCTTGAGCAAACTCAAACCGGTCAACGGTCCAGACAAAACCGTCACGGCCGGCAACGCCTCGGGTGTGAATGATGGCGCGGCGGCTATGATCCTGGCTTCGGCCGAAGCGGTGAAGAAACACGGGCTGACGCCTCGGGGTAAAGTGTTGGGCATGGCCAGTGCCGGCGTGGCCCCACGGGTGATGGGCATCGGCCCGGTGCCCGCGGTGCGCAAACTCACTGAGCGCCTGGGCCTGGCGGTCGCAGACTTTGATGTGATCGAACTCAACGAAGCCTTCGCCAGCCAGGGCCTGGCGGTGCTGCGCGATCTGGGTCTGGCGGACGACGCGCCGCAGGTGAACCCCAATGGCGGCGCCATCGCCCTCGGTCATCCGCTGGGTATGAGCGGAGCACGGCTGGTGCTGACGGCGTTGCATCATCTGGAAAAGACCGGCGGCAAGAAAGGCCTGGCGACCATGTGTGTCGGCGTCGGCCAGGGTCTGGCGTTGGCAATCGAACGCGTCTGACACGTCGTTCCACTAATAAGAAACCGAGGAATGCTTCATGACTGACAAGCCTGGTTATCGTCGCCCCCAAGCGGGCACCCAACCGGAGTACCTGCACCCGCCGTACCAGTCCACCAACCTGCGCTCGCCTTCAAAGCCGTTGGTGTACCTGCCCCATTCGCTGTCGGAAATTACCGGTCCGACCGTAGGTGCCGATCGCCTGCAGGAGAAGGACAACGACCTGACTGCCCAGCATGCCGGCGAGCCACTGGGGGAGCGAATCATCATTCACGGGCGCGTGCTGGATGAGCATGGCCAACCCGTGCCTGGCATCCTGGTGGAGATCTGGCAGGCCAATGCCGCCGGGCGTTACAACCATGACCGCGACCTGCACGACGCACCGCTGGACCCGAACTTCACCGGCACCGGTCGCACCGTCACCGACGCCGATGGCTGGTACCAGTTCCAGACCATCAAGCCCGGCGCCTACCCGTGGGGCAACCATCACAATGCCTGGCGCCCGGCGCACATCCATTTCTCATTGTTCGGCCCGAGCATCCTGACGCGCCTGGTGACGCAGATGTATTTCCCCGGCGACCCACTCCTGGCCTACGATCCGATCTACAACTGCGTGCCGGACACCAGCGCCAAGGAACGTCTGATCGCCCGTTTCGACCTGGAAAAAACCATTCCTCACTACGCCCTCGGTTATCGCTGGGACATCGTATTGCGCGGCCGCGATGCCACGCCGATGGAGAAATAAGATGACGCTCACTGCCACCACCTCCCACACCGTTGGTCCTTACTACCACATCGGCCTGACCTGGCTGAACCGCGAAGACCTGACCGTCGCCCAAACCCTCGGCCAGCGCGTGGCGATCACCGGGCAGGTGATCGACGGCAACGGCGAATTCGTCAATGACGCGATGCTGGAAGTCTGGCAGGCCAACGCCGCCGGCAAATACGCACACCCGGAAGACGACCAGGACAAGCCCCTGGACCCGAATTTCGAAGGCTTTGGCCGTGTGCCGGTGGATGCCGAAGGGCGTTTTCGTTTCACCACCATCAAGCCGGGCTCCGTGCCGGGCCTTGGCGGCACGACCCAGGCGCCGCATCTTGTCGTGCTGGTGTTCGCCCGCGGTCTGGTCAAGCATTTGCTGACGCGAATCTACTTCGATGGCGAGCAGGCCAACGAAACCGACCCGCTGCTGGCCTGCGTGCCCGAGGAACGTCGCGCCACTATCGTGAGCAAGCCCGATGCTTCGGGCGTGTATCAGTGGAACGTGGTTTTGCAGGGGACGGATGCCGAGACGGTGTTCTTCGACTACTGATTGAAACCCGTGTGGCGAAGGCTCTTGGCCCAGCCCCGCAACAACGGTGGGGCGTGGGTCGTACAAAATACTGATGACCCTGTTCCACCCGAAGGGGTAGGGTTGGCCTGCGGGGGTGATGAATAGGATGTGCGACAACCCACGTATTTACGTCGCAGCTTTTGACCCAACCGCGTCAGGCCGGCAGACCTGCACACCCAAGGACTTTTTATGAGCGAACGACCGGGTAATCAGCTCTTTGATGCCTACTTCACCACCCGCCACATGCGCGAGGTGTTTTGTGATGCGGGCCGGGTGCAGGCCATGCTCGATGTCGAGGCGGCGCTGGCCCGGGCTGAAGCGAAGGTGGGCTTGATCCCTGTCAGTGCAGTGGCTCCGATCGAGAAGGCCTGTGACGCGCAGTTGTACGATTTTTCGGCGTTGAGCGAGGCGATTGCCACGGCGGGTAATTCGGCGATTCCACTGGTCAAGGCCCTTGGCAAGCGCATTGCCGCGCAAGACGCCGAGGCTGAGCGCTACGTGCACCTGGGGGCTACCAGTCAGGACGTGATGGACAGTGGGTTGGTGCTGCAACTGCGCCAGGCACTGGGTTTGATCGAAGGCGAACTGGCGCAACTGGCCACGATTCTCGCCCGCCAAGCCGAACGCTACGCCGCCACGCCATTGGCTGGGCGCACTTGGTTGCAACACGCAACACCGGTGACCCTGGGCATGAAAATCGCCGGTTGGCTGGGAGCCATCACCCGTAGCCGCCAGCGCCTGAATGAGCTCAAACCGCGCTTGCTGGTGTTGCAGTTCGGTGGTGCCTCCGGAACGCTTGCCGCACTGGGTGAGCAGGCCTTGCCCATCGCCGAAGCCCTGGCCGCCGAGCTGCAACTGAGCTTGCCGGAGCAGCCGTGGCACACCCAACGCGATCGCCTGGTTGAGTTCGGTTCGGTACTGGGGTTGATCGCCGGCAGCTTGGGCAAACTGGGCCGCGACATCAGCTTGTTGATGCAGACCGAGGCCGGTGAAGCGTTCGAACCCTCGGCGCCGGGCAAGGGCGGTTCGTCCACCATGCCGCACAAACGTAACCCGGTGGGCGCGGCGGTGCTGATCGGTGCGGCGACCCGAGTCCCTGGCCTGTTGTCGACGCTGTTCAGCGCCATGCCCCAGGAGCACGAACGCAGCCTGGGCCTGTGGCACGCCGAATGGGAAACCTTGCCGGAGATCTGCTGCCTGGTGTCCGGCGCCCTGCAACAGGCGCGGCTGCTGGCCGAAGGTCTGGAAGTGGACGCGGCGCGCATGGCTCGCAATCTGGAACTGACCCAAGGGTTGGTGCTGGCCGAGGCGGTGAGCATCGTCCTGGCCCAGCGGTTCGGGCGCGACACCGCGCATCATCTGTTGGAGCAATGTTGCAAACGCGCCGTGGCTGAACAACGTCATTTGCGGGACGTGTTGGGGGACGAGCCCCAAGTCACTGCGCAGTTGTCTGCCGCTGAGCTGGATCATTTGCTCGACCCCGCCCACTACCTCGGCCAGGCCCAGACCTGGGTCGCGCGCGCGGTGGCTGAACACCTTGCCTTGAACGCCTGAAAGGAGACTGTTGTGGGATTCGTCAAACTCGCCGAAGGCGAACTGAACTATTGTTTCGATGGACCGCAGGATGGCCCGGTGCTGGTGCTCTCCAACTCCCTGGGCACCGACCTGCACATGTGGGACGAGCAGATCGCCGCCTTCAGTGAACACTTTCGCGTGTTGCGTTTTGACACGCGCGGGCACGGTCAATCCTTGGTGACTGAAGGGCCGTACAGCATCGACCAACTGGGCCGCGACGTGCTGGCGATGCTCGATCAGCTGAACATCGACAAGGTGCATTTCTGTGGGTTGTCCATGGGCGGATTGATCGGCCAATGGCTGGGGATCAATGCCGGTGAGCGGCTGCACAAACTGGTGGTGTGCAACACCGCCGCCAAGATCGGCGACCCATCCGTATGGGACCCGCGGATCGAAACCGTACTGCGTGATGGCAAGGCGGCGATGGTCGCGCTGCGGGATGCCTCGATTGCTCGTTGGTTCACGCCGGACTTTGCCCAGGCTCATCCAGAGAAGGTCAGGAGAATCACCGACATGCTTGCTGCCACTTCGCCCCAGGGCTACGCGGCTAACTGCGCGGCGGTGCGCGATGCCGATTTCCGCGAGCAGTTGTCGTCGATTCGCGTGCCGCTGCTGGTGGTCGCCGGCACCGAAGATGCCGTGACCCCACCGTCGGGCGGGCACTTTATCCAGGAGCGGGTCAACGGCGCCGAATACGCCGAATTCCATGCCGCGCATCTGTCCAACGTCCAGGCCGGCGCTGCGTTCAGCGAACGGGTGCTGGCTTTCCTGCTGGATTCCAGTCGTTCTTGAGGGAGTATTTTGTGGACGAGAAGCAACGTTACGACGAAGGCATGCAAGTACGCCGCGCGGTGCTGGGCGATGCCCACGTCGACCGCAGCCTGAATGCCTTGACTGAGTTCAACAGCGAATTCCAGGAGATGATCACCCGTCATGCCTGGGGCGACATCTGGACCCGCCCCGGCCTGCCGCGCCACACCCGCAGCCTGATCACCATCGCCATGCTGATCGGCATGAACCGCAGCGAAGAACTCAAACTGCACTTGCGCGCTGCTGCCAATAATGGTGTGAGCCGCAGCGAGATCAAGGAAGTGATCATGCAGAGTGCTATCTATTGCGGCATCCCCGCGGCCAACGCCACCTTCCACCTGGCCGAGTCGGTGTGGGATGAACTGGGCGTCGAGTCCCGGACTTAAGCATCACCCCAACCCTGTGGGAGCGAGCTTGCTCGCGATAGCGGTGGGTCAGTTTGCATCGATGGTGAATGTGATGACGCCATCGCGAGCAGGCTCGCTCCCACACTGGATCTTCTGTGAACACAAATTTTATGCTCAACGCTGATCCCCCTGTGGGAGCGAGCTTGCTCGCGATAGCGGTGGGTCAGCTTGCATCGATGTTGAATGTGATGACGCCATCGCGAGCAGGCTCGCTCCCACACTGGATCTTCTGTGAACACAAATTTTTTGCTCGACACTGATCCCCCTGTGGGAGCGAGCCTGCTCGCGATGATGCCGGTACAGCCTCCACCCATGTTTGGCTTTTACAACAAGCTGATCGGATAGCTGACGATCAGCCGGTTCTCATCGAACTCATTGGTGCTGTAATCCCGACGCATCGTCGAATTACGCCATTTCACATTGAGGCTCTTCAACGCACCGCTCTGTACGGTGTAGGCCAGTTCGCTTTCGCGACCCCATTCCTTACCGTCGGTGATGGTGCCT
>NZ_CAAKGZ010000027.1:0-617 GCF_901007645.1 Pseudomonas sp. FG-3G | reverse complement strand
GTGTGTACGTTGTCACCGCTGATGTAGCGGTTCATCAGGGTCAGGCCCGGTACGCCGACGGCGGCAAAGTTGAAGTCGTGGCGCACTTGCCAGGATTTTTCCTGGGCGTTGTCGTAGCTGGAGTTGTAGCTGTCGTTGGCCAGGGTGCCGCCGCTGGTGCCGTTGACGCGCATCCAGCCATCGTCGCCGCTGAGTTTTTGCAGGCCGACGTAGAAGGTGTTGCCACCGTATTTGGCCGAGAGCATGGCGAAGGCGGTCTTGTTGTCCAGGTCGCCCGCCAGGGCACTGCCTTCTTCCTTGCCGATGAAGTAGCCCAGGTTGGCACCCAGGGTCCAGTCACCGATGGGCTGGCTGTGGGTCAGGTTGAAATATTTTTGCTGGTAGATGTCCGACAGTTCCGCGTACCAGACGCCGACCTGAGTGCGCTTGTCGTTGAAGGCGTATTCGCCGCCGCCGAAATTGAAGCGGTCGGACGTGAACGCGCCGCGGCCGTTCATCGACATGTCTTCCATGCTCGCGTCGTTACGCGGGCTGTTGGCGCGGAACTGGCCGCCGTACAGGCTCAGGCCGTTGATCTCGGTGGAGGTGACCTGACCACCGCGGAAAGTCTGCGGCAG